>NZ_JALCZC010000099.1:0-15249 GCF_022690805.1 Anaeromyxobacter sp. SG66 | reverse complement strand
CGCGCCGGCCGGCGAGAGGAGCACGACCGCGCCCGGGAGCGCCGCGGCGATGGCCGCGCTCCCTCCGCCCGCGTCCCCGATCGCGAGCGCGAGCACGCGCCCCTCGACGCGCCCGAGCGGGCGCACCGCGGCGAACGGCGCGCCGGACGGCCGTCCCTCTCGCGCGAGGACCAGCGCCTCGGCGTCGGCGGGCGCGCGGGACGACACGAGGCGAGGCGGGATCGCACGCGCGCCCGGCCGCCGCTGCAGGAAGAAGGAAGGCCAGGTGGGGATGACTTCGCCGACGAGCGCGAGCTCGCGCCGGCCCGGCACGAGCCCGCCCTGGACGCGCACGAGCCAGTCCTGACCGGCCTCGCGTGCCGCGCCCTCGGCGTCGGCCGCACCACGGACGGGCGTCACGGTGTAGCCGGCGCCGGCGAGCGCGCGCTCGAGCGCGGCCTCGAGCGGGCGCGCGAGGGAGGGGGCGCGGGTCTCCACCGCGAGGGCCAGCGCGCGCCGCCCCTCGGCGGGTGGGCCGATCTCCGCCGCGAGCGCGTCGGCCGCCGCACCGAGCGCGGGGGGCGCCGCGGCGGCGGGGAGCGCGAGGGCGAGGGCGAGGGCGACCGCGGCGGTGGCGAGGCGCATCGCCCCCAGTGACGAACACGAAAACGAGCGGTCGTCCACGAAGAAGTGGGCGAGCGCGCCGCCGCGCGAGGCGCGGTCAGGCGGGGCGGCCCTAGACGAGGGCGCCGCGCCAGCGGCGAGAGCGGCGCCGAGGTGCGCGAACGCGCCTCGGTGCCGCTCCGCCAGCTACGCTACTACGGCCCAGTGCGTCCGCGCGTCACGGCACGGGGTTGATGACGCCGTTGTCGCGCGCGAGCTTGCACTGCCCCGGCTCGGCGTTGCAGGGCGGTGCCAGGCAGAGCGAGATCTCGCCACCGGACTCGCTGCGGAGCGTGTCTTGCGAGTTGTTGAACGCGTCGAGATCGCCGATGCAGCCCGCCCCGACCGTGTCACAGGAGGTGCAGCACCGCTCGAAGAGCGCAGTGGCGGACTCTCCGCAGCTGCCGCCGAGGTCCTCGCTCGCCACGAGGTTCAGCGCCGCTGCGGCGCACTGCCGGACGAGCTGCGCCTGCTGGTTCGAGTCGTACGCGTCCTTGTCGCGGCCGAGCGAGCACAGGTCCTCCGTCACCGAGCCCCCTGCGCCGGCGAGGGTGTCGTCGAGCGTGCGGCCGCAGCTCGTGACGGGCAGGAACCTCGCCGTCACGTCGGGGTGGTTCCCCCAGAAGCCTGGCGTCCGGGTGAGGCAGCCCTCTCCGCGGTTGCACTCGACGTTCGCGGAGTCCTCGCAGACGGAGCCGGTCCGGGCACAGGCGTTGTCCTTGTCCACCGCGCAGACCGCCGAGGTGACCTCCGCCGTGTTCGTGCCCTCGATGTCCCTGCACACGAGGGAGTCATTCGACTCCACCGCCGGGAAGTACTTGCACTCGGTGTCGCCGACGGCGACGGTCCCGAAGTCGAGGTCCACGATGCCGAGCTTCTCGTCCGATACCTTGACGCCGGAGAGATCCTGCGGCTGCCCACCGCTGCTGTTCGTGACGCAGAAGCGGTAGACCACGCACTCGTCGACGTCCGGCGAGAGGCTGTCCACGAACCCGCCCGCGTCGTCCGCCTGGCCGTTGCAGTCGGCGTCCAGCGCCACCTTCTTCTCGAGCTTGACCTGGCACTCCCAGGCCGAGGCGCTCGCAGGCGCGAGCGCAATCGCCCCGACGGCGAGCGCCCCCGCTGCGAACATCCCGGTCATCTTCCACGAACGAGCCATCTCTCCCTCCCCCGCAATGATCCACCTCGAGGTTCACCCAGGGACGCGATGACGCCCCGGGGTGTCGCCGCCTCCTCCTCCCCGGACCCTGCGCCGCACGGCGTGGCTCGGCGCAGGATGATGCCGTGACCCGATGTCGACGCGAGGAAGACGCGAGCGAGTCCAGTCCTCGCGTTTGCCAGAGGTGATCGGGGCCCGGGGAGGCGTGCTCCGTGATGCGCGCAACGGATACGCCTCCTGCGCCTCCACGGACAATCGTCTCGCGGGGGAGGGCCCCTTGTGTAACACAATCAGTGAACCGACTGCCGGGCCGCTCCTCCTCCGACGTCCCGCGGCCGTGGGAGCCGTCGCGGCCGCTGGTTCACCGCGCGCTCGCCCGATCGATCGAGGCCCCACCGCGCGCTCGGCCCTCGCGGCGGCACCGCCGCCCGCGGGAGCCCGAGCGGCACGGCGCTAGTGGTCGTCCATGAAGAAGTTGGCGGGCGCGGCGCCCGCGTCGCTCCGCGCCGCCTCCGCCGGGGCGGTGCCGGCCAGGAACGCGAGCGACGGCGCGTCGGCCTCCTCGGGCGCGAGCTGGCCGGTCGCGGGATCGACGCGCGCGAGCTCGACGCCGGGGACCGCGGCGAAGTCCGCCGCGGGCTGCCCGCCGACCGCCGCCTGCATGAAGGCGAGCCACGCGGGGAGCGCCGCGCCCGCGCCGGTCTCGCGCGGCCCGAGGGGCGTGTGGTCGTCGAAGCCGATCCAGACGCCCGCCACGAGCTCGGGCGTGAAGCCCACGAACCACGCGTCGCGGTGCTCCTGGGCCGTCCCCGTCTTCGCCGCGACGGGCCGCCCGAGCGCGCGCGCCGCGGCGCCCGTCCCGCCCTCGACCACCGCGCGCATCATGCTCTGCACCACGAAGGCGACGTCGGGGCGGGTGCCCTGCTCGGGGATCGTGAACTCGGGCGGCGGCGCGGCCTCGTGCGGCTGGACGTTGTCGGCGCCCTCGGTGCCGTCGGCGAACGGGGCGGCGGGGGCCTCGGCGGTGGCCTCCGCCTTCCACGGCGGGACGGCGGCCGGGTGGTCCTCGAGGACGTTGCCGTGCCGGTCGCGCACGCGCACGAGCAGCACCGGCTCGGAGTAGAACCCGCGCGCCGCGATCGAGGCGTAGGCGTTCACGAGCTCGATGGGGAACACCTCGCCCGTCCCGAGCGCGAGCGTGAGGTTTCGCGGCAGCTCCGAGGAGACGCCCATGCGGTGGGCGAAGCCGATCACCGGGTCCACGCCGAGCGCGTCGACGAGCTTCACCGAGACCGTGTTCTTCGACTGCGCCAGCGCGGTGGTGAGGAGCATCGGGCCCTCGAAGGCGTCCTTCTCGAAGTTGCGCGGCTTCCACTCCTTGCCCGTCCACGGGTCCCGGTAGAGGTCGGGCGTGTCGTAGACGACCGTGCCGGCCGTGAAGCGGCGCGACTCGATGGCCGCGCCCCACACGAACGGCTTCACCGCGCTGCCCGGCTGGCGCCGCGCCTGGGTGGCGCGGTTGAACTGGGAGGTGCGGAAGTCGTAGCCGCCGACGAGGGCGCGGACTCCGCGGGACACGGGGTCGATCGCGACGAGCGCGCCCTGCACCTTCGGCGTCTGCTCGAGGGCGAGGCTGAGCGCCTTGCCCTCGGCGGCCGCGCGCTGCGGCGGCAGCTTGGCGGGGAGCACGCGCACCGGGACCACGTCGCCGGGGCGGACCACCGACGACATCTTGCGCGGCGCGGCGGTGGCGGAGGTCGGGTTCCACTTGCGCGCCCACTGGGCGTCGGTGATCGCGATCTCCCCCTTCGCGCCGCCGAGGTCGACGGTGGCGCTCCGGTCGCTCGCGGCCGTGACGAGCCCGGCGTACACCTCGCCCGTCTCGAGGAGCCGTGCGCGCGCCATCCGCGCCACGTCCTTCTCCTGCTCCTCGGCGGGCTCGATGTCCTCGGGGTTCACCGAGGCGAGATCCCACACGAACACCTGGTCCGGCCGGGCCCGCGTCCCCGCGAGCCGCTCCCGCCACAGGGGCATCGCCGCCTCGACCTGCTTCGGCTCGAGGTGGACGATCGGGCCGCGCCAGCCCTGGCGCTTGTCGACGGCGCGGAGCGCGCCCTCGAGGGCCTTCTCCGCGGCGCGCTGCATGCCCGCGTCCATCGCCACGTCGACCTGCAGGCCCTGCGTCTCGACCACCTCCGCCCCGTACTTCTCGTCCAGGATCCGGCGGACCGCGTCCGCGTACCACACCCCCGGTACGTCGTGCTCCGGCGGCCGCGTGACGATGGGGCGGGCGGCCTCCGCGGCCGCCTGCTGCTCGGTGATGAACCCCTCCTCCGCCATCCGGCGCAGGACGTAGCGCTGCCGCTCCTTGGCGCGCTCCGGGTGGTTCACCGGCGAGAGCCGCATGGGCGACTGGACGATCCCGGCGAGCGTCGCCGCCTCGCCCAGCGCGAGCTGGCGCACGCTCTTGCCGAAGTAGAACCGGCTCGCCTCCTCGACGCCGTAGCGCAGGTGCCCGAGGTAGATCTGGTTCAGGTAGAGGTAGAGGATCTCGTCCTTCGAGAGGTTCTCCTCGAGCCGCGGCGCGAGGATGAGCTCCTTCACCTTCCGCTTCACCTTCCAGTCGGAGGACAGGAGGAACGTCTTCACCACCTGCTGGGTGATGGTCGAGCCGCCGCAGGCGACGCCGCCGCGCAGCAGCCCCTTCACGGCGCAGCGCGCGATCGCGAGGTAGTTCACGCCCTCGTGCTCGTAGAAGCCCGCGTCCTCCGCGGCGAGCACCGCCTTGCGCAGGACGGGCGGGATCTCCTCGAGCGGCACCACGGTGCGCCGCTCGCGCGCGAACTGGAACACCTCCTTGCCGTCGACGCCGAACACGCGCGTCGAGACGAGCGGCTCGTAGTCCTTGAGCGTGTCGAAGGCGGGGAGCTCGCGGGTCCAGGCGAACATGAGGACCCCGCCGAGGAGCGCGAGGACGAGGGCGGCGAGGCCACCGTGGCGGAGCAGGCGGAGGGCACGGGGCGAGAGACGACGCAAGCGGGGGGACTCCTCGGGGAGGGCTGGATCGCCCGGCGAGCGGGCGTACGGGCGGGCGCTGGGCGGGGGGGTGTCCAAGTCGAGGGGTCGAACGATAGCGCCGGCGGGAGGGTGGGGCAAAGCGGGTCGAGCGCGGTCTCGCATGTCCCTGGCGCGCGTGAGCAGTCGCCGTGCCAGCGGCCTCGGCCGGCGTCCCGACAGCGAGGAACAGCGGGGCAGGGCCGCCATTCCTCGGACCGTGGACGGCCGGACACGCCGCGGTGTGGGGGAGGGGACACGCCCGGCCCACCGGGCCGGGGCCCCCGGACCGCGCCCGGGACGCCCGCGCGCGGCCGGCGCGGCGCGGGCGTCGTCTCCTCCCTACGGACCCTCGCCGCCGCGCTTCACCCCGAGCGCGCGCATCTTCTTGTACAGGTGGCTGCGCTCGAGCCCGAGATCGCGCGCGGTCTCCGAGACGTTGTCGGCGTGCGCGTCGAGCGCGCCGAGGATGATCTCGCGCTCGGCCTCCTCGACGAGGTCGTGGAACGACGCCCCGGGGCGGAACCGCTCGGTGCGGGGACGGCGGGCGCCGGGGAGCATCGCCGTGACGTCCTCCGCGCCGATCGCCGGGCCGTCGCTCAGGATCGCGAGCCGCTCGACGAGGTTCCTGAGCTCGCGGACGTTTCCGGGCCACTCGTGCGCCTGCAGGGCGGCGAGCGCGTCGCGCTCGAGCCGCATGGGCTTGCGCCCGTTCCGCTCGCACGCCTCCGCGAGGAAGTGGACGGCGAGCGCGGGGAGGTCCTCCTTCCGCTCGCGCAACGGCGGCGCGTGGATGGGGACGACGTTGAGGCGGTAGTACAGGTCCTCGCGGAACCGGCCCGCCTGGACCTCGGCGGGGAGGTCCTTGTTCGTCGCCGCGACCACGCGCACGTCCACCTTCAACGTGTGCGCGCCGCCGACACGCTCGAACTCGCCCTCCTGCAGGACGCGAAGCACCTTCGCCTGCATCGCGGCCGGCATGTCGCCGACCTCGTCGAGGAAGAGCGTGCCGCCGTCGGCGAGCTCGAACTTGCCGCGGCGCGCCGCGATCGCTCCGGTGAACGCGCCCCGCTCGTGGCCGAAGAGCTCGCTCTCGATGAGCTCCGCCGGGACGGCGGCGCAGTTGAGCTTCACGAACGGCCCCGCCTTCCGGCGCGAGCTCTCGTGGAGGGCGCGGGCGACGAGCTCCTTGCCGGTGCCGTTCTCCCCGGTGACGAGGACGCGCCCCTCCGACGGCGCGGCGCGGCGCACGAGCTCGAAGAGCCGCTGCATCGCGGGCCCGCTGCCGATCATGTCGAGCCGGCCCGCCGCGCGGCGCAGCTCCGCGTTCTCCTCGCGCAGGCTGCGCAGGGCGAGCGCGTTCTTCACCGCGACGAGGAGCTTGTCCCGCTCCGTGATCGGCTTCTCGAGGTAGTCGAACGCGCCGAGCTTGAAGGCGCTGCGGACCGTGTCGATGGAGCCGTGCCCGGACATGATCACGACGGGCAGGTCGGGCCGCGTCTCTCGCGCGCGCTGCAGCACGGCGAGGCCGTCGAGGTCCGGCATGCGCACGTCCATGACCACGACGTCCACCGGCAGCGCCGCGATCTTCTCGAGCGCCTCGCGTCCGCCGCTCGCAGCTTCGACCACATATCCCTCCATCGAGAGGGCGCGGGAGAGCGTGAGCTGGATGTTCTTCTCGTCGTCCACGACGAGGATCGTGGCAGGCATTCGGCGATGTTAATGCGCCGCGGTGGAAAAGCTTTGACATCGGTCCTGGATCGAGTTGTATGGCCCGGGTCCCCCCCACCTCATCGATATCGAACGGAAGATCCCCGGAGGTCACATGCGTCGCGTTCTCCTTCTCGCACTTTTCGTCACTGGCGCTCTCACGTTCGGCGCGTGCAAGCCGAAGGTGAAGCCCGGTGAGTGCAAGTCCAGCGCGGACTGCGCCAAGCAGGAGGGCTACGGGAAGGTCTGCGTCGAGGGCCGCTGCCAGGAGTGCGCCGCGGACACGGACTGCAAGGACGGGTTCGCCTGCCGTGACTCCCGCTGCGTGCCGAAGCCCCAGTGCACGACCGACGACCAGTGCGCCCCCGGTCAGTCCTGCGTTAACGAGCAGTGCGTCGCGCGCCAGGCCGGCACCTGCGCCTCCGACCGTGACTGCGGCCCCGATCAGCAGTGCCAGGACGGCAAGTGCGCGGCGCGCGCCCCGCAGGCCTCGAGCGAGTGCACCGACACGGGCGCGTTCACGGTCCGCTTCGGCTTCGACCAGTCGAACCTCTCGTCCGACTCGCAGGGCACGCTCCAGAAGCTCGCCGACTGCCTGAAGGGCTCCCCGGCGAAGAAGGTCGTCGCGCAGGGCTACGCCGACGAGCGCGGCACGACGCAGTACAACATCGCCCTCGGCAACCGCCGCGCCGAGGCCGCGCGCAAGTACCTCGAGGATCTCGGCGTCCAGGGCAAGATGGACACCGTGAGCTTCGGCGAGGAGAAGGCGCTCTGCTCCGAGTCGACCGAGGCGTGCTGGGCGCAGAACCGCCGCGTCGAGTTCCAGGTGGAGCGGTAGCAGTGACGATGCTTCGCCGCGCGGCGCCGCTCGGGCTCGCGCTCCTCGCCGGCTGCTGGGTGCCCATCGAGAGAGGGCGCCAGATGGAGGCTCGCCTCCAGCAGCTCGAGACGCAGAACGTCGAGAACCAGCGGCGCCTCGACGAGCAGCGTGAGCTCGTCCGCGAGCGGGTGGCGAAGCTCGATCAGAAGATCGCCGAGGTGCAGACGAAGATCGACGAGCTGAACCGCGCCGCCCGCCGCAGCGGCGCGGATCTCGGCGTCACGCTCCAGCACCTCCAGGACGACTTCGCGAAGTACAAGGGCGACGTCGAGGTCGAGCAGCACCGGCTCGGCGAGATCGAGCGGAACGTCGACGCGCTGCGCACCGAGACCGAGGGCCGCTTCGCCGCGCTGCGCGGCGCGGGCGCGCTCGACGCCTTCGAGGCGAAGCAGCGCCTCGCCACGCTCCAGCGCCCGGAGGACAAGGCCGCGTTCTTCGCGCTCGCCGCGAAGGAGGACGAGGCCGGGAACAAGGGCGTGGCGCGCGAGCTGTACGAGGAGTACGTGCGCAAGTGGCCGTCGGACGCGCGCGCGTCCGACGCCGGCTACCGCGCCGGGCAGCTGCTCTTCGAGCAGAAGCGCTTCCGCGAGGCGCTCCTCGCCTACGGCAAGGTCGCCGAGGACTTCCCGAAGTCCGCCCGGGCCCCCGACGCGATGCTGGGCGCGGCGGACGCCATGCTGAAGCTCGAGATGAAGGCGGAGGCGAAGGCCGTCCTCGAGCAGCTCCTCGAGCGTTACCCGCGCGCCGACGCGGCGGGTGAGGCGAAGGAGCGGCTCAAGGCGCTGGCGCCGCCCGCTCCGAAGCGGAAGCCCGCGCCGCCGGCGCGCAAGCGCCAGTAGCGGTCTCGACGGGGGCGGCGCGCGCGGGAGCCCCGCGCCGCCGCCCTTCGTGTCTCTCCCGCCGGCGGGCCCCCCGGCGGCGGGTTCGCCCGTGGACGCGCGGTGCTAAGCTCCCGTCACCGTGCGAACCCTCGCCGCCGCGCTCCTCGCGCTCGCCGCCGCCTGCGCCCACTCCGATCGTGTCGCGCCGGAGGGCCGCCGGGTGCAGGTGCTCTTCACCGGCGACGGGCACGGCGAGGTCGGGCCCTGTGGCTGACGCGTGAAGCCGACGGGCGGTCTTGCCCGTCGAGCGAGCGCGGTGGACGCGGCCCGGCGCGACGCGCCGGCGCTCCTCGTGGACGCCGGCGACGCGCTCTTCCACGCCCCCGCGCTCGACGCGGCGAGCGAGGCCGCCGCGACCGCGCGCGCGCGGCTCGTGCTGTCCGCGATGGGGCGCATGCGCTACGCGGCGCTCGCGGTGGGCGAGCGCGAGCTCGCCCTCGGCCCCGGATGGCTCGCGCGCGAGGCCGCCGCCGCGGGGGTCCCGCTCCTGTCCCTGAACCTCGCCCTGCCCGACGGGACCCACCCGTTCCCGGGCACGCGCGTCGTCGAGGTGGGCGGCGAGCGGGTGGGGTTGCTCGCGGCCGCGGCCGCGGGGCCGTACCCGGGCGGCCTCGTCGCCTCGGAGCCGGTCGCCGCCGTCCGGTCCGCCGCGGCCGCGCTCCGCGAGAGCGGCGCGACCGTCGTCGTCGCGCTCCTGCACATGCCCGACGGCGAGGGGCGGGCCCTCGTCCGGGAGGTGCCCGGCGTGGACGTGGCGGTGCTCGCCCACGACGCCCGGCGCCTCGACGCGGCGCCCGCCGCGGCGACGCTCGTGACCGCCGCCGGCGAGCGGGGCCGGGGCCTCGGGATCCTCACGCTCTGGCCGGACACGAGGGGCGCCTGGGGCGACGCGGGTGCGCCGCGCAAGGCCGAGGCGGAGCTCGCCTCGATCCGGCGCTCGATCGACCTCGCGCGCCGCCGCGCCGAGCGGGCCACCCGCGAGGAGGACCGGCGCGTGCTGCGCGAGCTCGTCGCGACGCAGGAGCGGCGCGCGGGCGAGGCGGAGGCGCGCACGAAGGTGAAGCCGTCGGGCCGGCTGTACGACGGTCGGCTTTTGCCGCTCACGCCCGCGGTCGGCGACGATGCCGCCCTCCTCGCGGAGCAGCGGGCGGTGCTCGAGCGGCACGGCCCGCCGCCCGGGCCGCCGGACCCGGATCTCACGGGCGTGGAGTAGCCGCCCCGGGATCGCGGCGCGAGTCGGGGCCCAGCGCCCGCCGCGTTCGCCTACGCGTCGTCCTCCGCCTCGGCCGGGTCGCCCGCGACGCGCCCCTCGTCGTGGAGCCCCCACTGGCCGATGCGCTTCATCACGGTGCTCTTCGCGATCCGGAGCTCCTTCACGACCGCCGCGCGCTTGCCCCCGTTGCGCCGCAGGGAGAGCCGGATGGCCTCGCGCTCGATGTCCTCGAGCGTGAGGCCGGGCAGGTAGAGGGTGTCGTCGTCGCCGGTGAGGCCGGGCGCGGCGCGCGTGTCCTCGAACGTCACGGCGCTCGCGGAGATGCTCTGGCCCTCGCCGCGGAACAGGAGCGCGCGCTGGACGACGTTCTTCAGCTGCCGGACGTTTCCCGGCCAGTCGTACCCCTCGAGCTTGGCGAGCGCCTCGGGGCTCCAGCGGACGGGGAGCCCGCGCGGCGCGGCGCGCGAGAGGAACGCCTCCGCGAGCGCGCGGACGTCGCCCTTGCGCTGGCGGAGGGGCGGGACCGTGATGGGCACGACGCAGAGCCGGTAGAAGAGGTCCTCGCGGAAGCGCCCCGCCCGAACCTGGGCCCGCAGATCGCGGTGGGTGGCGGCGACGATCCGGACGTTCACCTGGATCGGGCGGGAGGCCCCGACCCGCTTCACCTCCCCGAGCTCGAGCACGCGCAGGAGCTTCGGCTGGAGGTCGAGCGGGAGCTCCCCGATCTCGTCGAGGAAGATCGTGCCGCGGTCCGCCTCCTCGAAGGCCCCCTTGCGCATCCGCTCCGCCCCGGAGAAGGCGCCCTTCTCGTGGCCGAAGAGCTCGGACTCGATGAGGGTCTCCGCGATGGCCGAGCAGTTCACCGGGATGAACGGCCCGTCGCGGCGCGCCGAGCGGGCGTGCAGGGCGCGCGCGACGAGCTCCTTGCCGGTCCCGGTCTCGCCGAGGATCGTCGTCGCAGCGTCGGACGCGCCGACGCGCTCCACGAGCTCGAAGACCTGCCGCATCGCCGCGTCCCGCGTGGTCATCCCCTCGAAGGCCTCGGCGCGCGCCGGCTCCGGCGCGTCGCGCCGCTCGAGCACGAGCTCCGCGTCGCCGAGCGAGACGGGGACGCCGAGCGGGAGCTGCGCCTGGGAGATGCGCGCCCCCGAGATGAAGGTGCCGTTCGTCGAGCCGAGGTCCACGACGTGCCAGCCGCCGCCGCGCGCCTCGATCCGGAGATGGCGGGCGGAGACGTAGGGATCGTCGAGCGGGGCGTCGCAGGTCGGGTCCTTGCCGACGACCACGCCGGCGGCGGTCACCGGGAGCGTCCGCTCGCGGCCGTTCGCGCGCACGCGCAGCCGCGCCGACGCGGGCGCGGCCGCCGCCTCCCCGGCGCGCACCTGCGTGCCGCCCGCGGCCCGCGTCTCCTCCACGGGGCCGCCCGAGGCGGCGCGGAAGAGCGCGCGCCACGCGCCGAGCGCGATCTCGTCCCCGTCCGCGAGCGGCGCCTCGGCCACCTCCGCGCCGCCGAGGCGGGTGCCGCGGCCGGAGCGGTCCACGAGGTGCCACGCGTCGCCGCGCGGCTCCACGACCGCGTGGACGCGCGAGAGGGCGGGATCGGGGAGCGACACGTCGCAGTCGGCGGCGCGGCCGATCTCGGTCCGGCCGGTGAGCGCCACGCGGAGGAGCTCCTCTCCGTGGCGAAAGAAGGCGAGCTCGGGCATGCGGCGGAGCGTAGCCAACTGAGAACGCTCCGTGAAGTCGCATTCGTCACCGTCGGTCAAGACGGCGGGGTGACCGTGCGCCGTACGCCCACCCGCGCGCACCCGCACGGAGGGGCGATCCGTCAGCCGTGCGCGAGCTCGTCGAACTCCGCGGAGCCCTTCAGCGCGTCGAACATGGGATCCGACTGCAGCCAGCCGCGGACCTTGGGCGGATCCGCGGAGACGGCCTTGCGGAGCGCGTCGAGCGCCTCGCGCGGCTTGCCCCACAGCGCGTAGAGGGCCGAGGCGTTGTAGTTGAGGAGGAGGTCCTCGGGCTGGAGCTCCCGCGCGCGCGCGTAGGCGCGCTCGGCCTCCGCGTAGAAGCCCTTCTGCGCGTACGAGATCCCGAGGTCGAGGTGCGCCTCGAAGTTGTCCGGCTCGAGCCGCACCACCTCCTTGAGCTGGGTGATCGCGGTGCGGTGGTCCCCCTCGTCCATGAGCAGGGCGGCGAGCTCGTGCCGGGGGAACGGATCCTTCGGGTCGAGCCGGATGGCCACCTCGAGCTCCTTCACCGCCTCCTCCGGCTTTCCCTGATCGGCGAGGGTGAGGCCCAGGTTGAGGTGGGCGTCCGGGTACTCGGGATCGAGCTCGATCGCGTCGCGGTACTCGGCGACCGCCATGTCGTGCCCGTGGGTGGCGAGGAAGCAGGCGAGGTTGTAGTGGGCGGTCGCGCTGTCCGGCTCGAGCTGGATGGCGGTCAGGTACTCGGAGAGCGCCTCCCGGAAGAGCTTCTTCTCCGAGTAGACGGTCGCGAGGTTGTCGTGCGCGTGCGCCGAGCTCGGATCGAGCTCGATCGCCTTCTTGAACTCCTTGATGGCCTCGTCCAGCCAGCCGCGGTCGGCCAGCTCGATGCCCCGCGAGTTGTGCGCGTCGGACAGCGCGATGTGGTCCTTCTTGTCCCGGCTCACGGCGGTGGAGTGTACTTGCGTTTCGCCCCGGCGGGGGCGGTGGATGGGCACCATCGAATCTAACCCGCTCGTCCGCGCCCGCCCGCGCCGGGCGTGGCAGGCGCCCGCCCGGCCGCTCGCCGGACGGACGGAGGAACGAGGGATGAGCCGTCGCACGCTCGTGGTCGTCCTCGCGGTCGCCGCAGCGCTGGGCGGGGTGATCGTCGCCCGGCTCTCCCGACCGCCGCCCCCCACCGACGAGGAGCGGATCCGCGCGCTCCTCGACGACGCGGCGCGCGCCGCGGTGGAGCGCCGGATCGGCGACGTCGTCGCGGGTGTCTCCGAGCGCTTCCGCGGCGATGGGCTCGACCGGCGCGGCGTGAAGCAGCTCGTCGCGGCGCACGTGCTGCGCGGGGAGTGGGTGGGCGTATCGATCTCGGGGGTGCGCGTGGCGGTGGAGGGCGACCGCGCGACGGCGGTCGCGGACGCGGTGCTGTCGCGCTCGCTCGGCGCGGGGAAGGCGCTCGTGGAGCTGTTGCCGGGCGAGGCGAGCGCGCACCGGTTCGACCTCGTCCTCGAGCGCGAGGCCGAGGGCTGGCGCGTGGTCGGCGCGCGCTGGCGCGCGATCCCGCTCGCGGACGCGATCGAGGGTCCGCCCGCGCCGCGCGCGCCCGGGCGTTGACGGACGCGCCGCGCAGCGGGCATGCTCGCCCACCCCTCATGGCCCTCTACACCGACCTCACGCCCGACGAGCTCGCCGCCGCGATCCGGCCGTTCGGCCTCCCCGCGCCCGATCGCGTCCGGCCCGAGCCGAAGGGGAGCGTCAACACGAACTTCCACCTCTGGGCGGCGGGGCAGCGCTTCTTCCTGCGCATCAACGAGGGGAAGACGGAGCAGGACGTCGCGTTCGAGGCGGAGGTGCAGCGCTACCTCCACGAGGCGCGCTTCCCCGTGCCGCACCTCCACTTCGCCGAGGACGGGCGGCCGTTCGTGCCCGTCGCCGGCAAGCTGGCGATGCTGTTCGCGTACTCGCCCGGCGAGGAGATCGCGCGCGAGGACGCCGGGCCCGATCGCTGCCGCCGCCTGGGCGAGCAGCTCGGGCGCCTGCACGACCTCGCGGCGGGCTTCACCGCCACGCGCGCGAATCCCTACGGCCTGCCGCGCGTCGAGGGGTGGATCGCGGGGCTCCGGCCCGACGGCGAGGGGGACGCCGCCGTCGCGGCGGCGCTGCCGCTGCTCGAGGACGAGCTCGCCCGCGCCGCGGCCCTGCCCGGCGCGCCGCAGGGGCTCGTCCACGGCGACCTGTTCGTCGACAACGTGCTGTGGATCGGCGATCGGGTGAGCTCGATCCTCGACTGGGAGATGAGCTGCGTCGCGCCGTTCGCCTACGACCTTGGCGTCGCAGTGAACGCCTGGTGCTACACCGACCGCTACGAGCCGGCGCGCGCGGCGGCGCTCCTGGAAGGCTACCGGTCGAAGCGCCGCCTCGAGCCCGAGACGGTGGACGCCCTCCACGCGTGGGCGCGTTACGCCGCGCTCCGCTTCACCGCCTCGCGCATCCACGCCTTCCACCTGGCCGGCGTGGGCGCCGAGCGGCTCGCGTGGAAGGACTGGCGTCGCTACCGCGACCGGCTCGTGGCGCTGCGTGAGCTCGGCGAGCGCGGCTTCCGCGCGCTGGTCGGGGTCTGACGGCGACGCGGCGCGGGCGCTACAGCCCGGCCGAGATCTTCCACTGACCGTCGAGCTTCTTCAGCAGCAGCCGGTGGACGTCCGAGTCCCGGCGCGGCACGGCGCCGCCGGGCGTCTGCACCCGGTAGTAGTCCTCGTAGAAGACCTCGGCGGTGGCCGCGTTCCCCTGCACGTCGATGCGCCGGACCGTGACGTCGACGCGGACCCCTTCGAGGCGCGCCAGGTCCCCAGGGAGGGTCTGCTCGAGCTTGGCCCGGTCGAGGTCGTCGGAGGGATCGGGCGTCCCGGCGGCGTCGAAGTAGTCCGGCGCGACGAGCGCGAGGACGCCCGCGGCGTCGCGGGCCTCGAGCGCGCGCTGGTAGGTGCGGATCACGTCGTAGACGGCGCGGGTGTCCCGGTTGTCCGGGATCTCCGTCCCGGGAATGCGCTTCGGGCCGCAGGCGGAGAGGGCGACGGCGGCGCACAGCACGAGCGGGAGCACGGGGCGGGGCGTCATTCGCGGGACTGTGGCTCGCGACGGCGGAGCGGTCAAGCTCCGCGACACCGCACGAGGCCCCCGCGCCGGTACCCCCGGCGGGCGCGCGCCCGGCTTAGATTGCCCGCACCATGAGCCCGAGCCTCGATGCGCTGAAGCGCTTCTTCGAGACCTCCCCCGCCGCTCGCAAGGCGACGAGGCCGCTCGCGCGCGGCGCGCGCGTGAACCTCGCCCTCGAGTCCGGGGCGGCGCACTTCACGATGGAGGGCGGCGCGCCCGAGGTCCGCGACGCCGCCGCCGCCGAGCCGGACTTCACGCTCACCCTGCCGCCCGCCGCGGTGGAGCGGATCACGTCGCTCGGCACCGACGACGTGGGCGCGTTCGGGATCGAGTTCTTCAAGCTCGTGCTCGAGCGCGATCCCGCCCTCAAGGTGCGGGTCAAGATCGACGCCTCGACCTCCCAGCTCCTCGCCCACGGCTACCTCGGGGTGCTCGCCCTGGGCGGGATGAAGGTGAGCTGGTGGCTGCTCAAGAACGGCGTGAAGAACCCGAAGGCCGCCATCGACCGGCTGCGCCACGGGCTCTGAGCGACGGCCGCGATACGAAAGTCACCCGGGGTGTCGCGCCGAGCGCCGACGCCCGGCCATGATTCGGAGTGGGCTGCGCGACGCTCTTCTGGCCCCGGTCGCCGGCCCTCACGGCGCGAGGCGGGCGCCCTCTGCAGGGGTGGCGTCCTCCGCGCGCCGCGCCGCCTCGAACCGGCAGCGCCGCACGCCCGCCTCGGCGCGCGCGCGCTCGGCCGCGCTCGCGGCGCTCGCCGCGATCGCCGCGAGCTCCGCCTCGCCCGCGCCGGTCTCGCCCGAGAGGCAGCGCGCCTCCGCGTGGAGCGCGCGCGCCTCGGCGGCGAGCGCCGG
>NZ_JALCZC010000098.1:0-16106 GCF_022690805.1 Anaeromyxobacter sp. SG66 | reverse complement strand
ACCGCCGCGGGGGCGGGGCGCGGGCGCCTCGGCGCGCCGGATCGCCCGCGCCGCGGCGCGAAGCCGCCGGCCCTCGCGTGCGGCCTCCTCCGGCAGGATCTCGCCGAGCTCGCGGCAGAAGGCCGCGGCGGCGTCCAGCGCGGCGGCGGCGAGCGCCTCCACCTCCACCTCGACGTCCCGGGCGAGGACCCGCGACGGGCGGGCGAGCGTCACCACGGTCAGCAGCGCGCTCGGGCCGCGCCTGCGGATGACGAGCTCGAGCTCGCCGTCGCGGAACGGGACGGTGGCGTGGGCCTCCCCGCTGACCACGCGGGAGATGGCCCGCAGGAGCGCCTCGAGCGAAGGAAGGAGCGCCCCCTCCGCCCGCCCGGAGGTGATGTCGATCCCGTCGACCTCGATGGCGAGCGCGTCCACGACGGCGCGCGCCGCGGCGACCCGCGCCGGCCCCTCCGCGCGGCTCAGAGAGGCGGTGAGCCCGGGGTCGTGCTTCCAGCTTGCGCCCGTTCGGATCCGGATCATGGGATCCCAAGAATCACCGCGGAATCAGGTACTTTCAACGTTGACAGGGCAGGGGCCCCGCACGAAGATGTCCACTCCGGTGCGGGCCCCCGACGCGTGGGCCGCCCCTCCTTCTTTCCCTCTACCAAGGACGTACATGACCTTCACGGAAGCAGCGATCGAGGTGCTGCGGCGCGAAGGAAAGCCCCTCCACTTCAGGAAGCTCACGGAGATCGCCATCCGCGAGAGCCTGCTCGACCACGTCGGGAAGATTCCCGAGGAGACGATGGCCGATCAGCTCGCCGCGCACTGCCGCCTTCCGCACGAGGACCGGCGGGTGATCCCGGTGCAGCAGGGCACCTTCGCGCTGACCGAATGGGGACTCGACGAGGACCCCGCTGGGCTGGAGGCGCTCGTCGAGCCGCCTCCCGACGGGGAGCCCGCTTATCGGGGGCGCGAGCGCCACCCGATCCCCTCCCGCGAGCTCGCCCGCAGCACCGGGCGTGGCGAGGCGGGCAAGCCGCGTCGCAGGGAGGAGGAGGAGCGGCGCGGGCGCCGCTTCCCGCCGCCCGCGGAGGTCGCCTACGAGATCCTGGCCGGCGCCGGCCGCGCGCTCTCGCTCGCCGACATCGCCGCGCAGGGCGCGGAGCGGCTGCTCATGCCGGACGCGTTCGTCCGCGACGGCGGCTCGCTGCGGGCCGCGCTCGTCGAGGACAACCGCCGGCGCGAGTCGGCCGGGCGCAAGGCGCTGTTCCTCGTCGACGGGGACTCCGTGACGCTCGTCGCGCAGCCCGAGCCGGGCGAGCGTGTCGCCGCTCCGGCTGCCGCGCGTGCCGCGCCGGTCCAGACCGCGACCGAGCTGCGCCGGGCGGCCCTCGCCGGGCTGCGCCGCCGCCTGCGCGAGTGCGACGCCGCCACGATCGAGCACGTCGCGTCCCGGCTGCTCGACAAGATGGGGTTCCGCGAGCTCAAGGTCGCGAAGCGCAGCCGCGAGCACGTGATCTACACGGCGCGGCTCAAGATGGGGCTCGGCGACCTGCGCCACGGGATCCGGATCGTGCGCAACGGCGCGGACGCGTCGCGGCGCGACGTGACCGAGCTCCGCCGCGACCTCGCCCACTACGGCGCCCAGATCGGCATCGTGGTCAGCGCCGGAGAGGTGGCGCGCGAGGCGCGCGCCGAGGCGACGGCGGCGGGGCAGCTGCCCATCGTGCTCCTCTGCGGCGAGGCGCTCGCCGAGGCGTTCGCGGACGCGGGGCTCGGCACCGTCCCGGTGGTGATCCCGGAGGTCGACGACGGCTTCTTCCGCGCCGCGGCCGAGGAGGCCGAGAAGGAGGAGGCGGCCCGGCGTGCCCGGCGCGAGGAGCGCGATCGCCGCGAGGGCAGGGAGCCTCGCGAGCGCGACCGGGAGCGGGACCGGGACCGGGACCGGGACCGGGAGCCGCGCGGGGCCCGCCGCGAGGAGCGGACCGTGTCCGTCGAGGCGGTTCAGGCGGCGTCGGAGGAGCCGAGCGGCGCACCGATCGCGGAGCCGGCTGCGGGCGAGGTCATCGCGAGCGCGGCGGCGGCTGCCGAGGCGGTCGCGCCGTCGCGTCCGCCGCAGCCCGTCGCGCCGCGGGGCGAGACGTCCATCGAGGTGCCCGCAGAGCTGGACGACGAGGGGCCGGAGGGCGAGGAGGACGAGGACGAGTCCGAGGCCTCGGCCGAGGGTGAGCCCGCCACCGCGTCCGAGGCGAGCGCCGGCGAGGCCGGAGCCGGCGCAGACCGTCGCCGTCGCCGCCGGCGCAGGCGCCGGCGTGGCGGTCGGGGTCGCTCGCGAGAGGGCGCTCCCCAGGGGCAGGCCGCGGCCGGCGCGGAGGGCGCTGCGGGCGAGGCACCGGCGCAGGGCGCTCGCGAGGGCGTCGCCGCTCCCGAGGCGCCTGTCGCCGCTCCGCAGTCCGCGCCACCTCCCCCGGCTGCGCGGCAGGACGACGGGGACACCGGCGGGTAACGATGCGGAGCGCGCGCCGAGGCGTCACCGGGGTGATCGTGGCCGTCGCGGCCCTGATCGCCGCGGTGCCGGCCTGCCGCCGCGGTGCCCAGCCGGCGTCGATCGCGAGCGTTCGCATCGCCGACGGTGCGCTGGCGGAGCCGCTGCGGGAGGCGGGCCTCGACGTCCCCAGCCTGGAGAGCGCCGCGCGCGCAGCGCTGGGGGAGGCGGGCTTCCGGCTCGCCGACGGCGAGCGCTCCTACCGCGCGCGCATCGACGTGCTCGGGGTGCGGCTCGCGCCCGACGGCTTCGCGGGGAGCGCGCCGCGGGTGGAGATCGCGATCGAGCTCCAGCTCGCCCCGGTGAACCCGGAGGCGGGCGAGATCGTGCGCGAGACGAGCACCGCCACCGCGACGCTCGCCGGCCGGACGCCCCGGGACGCCTGGCGCACCGCGTTCGGCGCCGCGGCGGCGGACGCGGCCAAGGGGCTCGCGCTCGGGTTCGCCGCCGAGGCGAAGCCCCTCGACGCGCTCCTCGCCGATCTCGGCTCGCGTGATGCCCGGGTTCGCGATCACGCCATCCGCGTGCTGGCCGACCGGCGCAGCCCGGAGGCGGTCCCCGCGCTGCTCGAGCGGCTGCGGGACGCCGATCCCGAGATCGTCCAGCGCGCGGTGGGCGCGCTCGCGCAGATCGGCGACCGCCGCGCGGTGGCCCCGCTCATCGAGGTGGCGCAGGGCGGTGACCCCGCGCTGACCGCGCGCGTCGCCCGGATCGTGGGCGAGCTCGGCGGCTCCGAGGCGGAGGGGTACCTGCTCACGCTCGAGGCCGGTCACCCCGATCCCGCCGTCCGCCGCGCCGCGCGAGAGGCGCTCGCGGAGCTCTCCGCGCGCGCGGAGGCCTCGGGCTCGGCGGTTTCCGCTAAGATGCGGGCCCCATGAGGCTCCGCTCCCTCGCCGCCGTCTCCCTGATCGCTCTCGCCTGCGCCCGCGCGCCCACCCCACGGGCCGCGGCCGCCGCCCCCGGCGCCGGGCCCGCCGACTACTTCCCGCTCGCCGTCGGGAACGAATGGATCTACCGCGACGAGTCGCCCGTCCTGCCGCCCGCTCAGCGCGGGAACGAGCGCACGGTCCGGATCGTCGAGCGCACGGCGGACGGCTACTTCAAGGACACGGAGCGCGGAGAGCTGCGCGCCGACGCCGGCTGCCTGCACGATCGGACGCGCCGCCTGCTGTGCGGCCCCATCGCGGCGGGCACGCGCTGGACCTCCATCGTCTCGGCGAGCTCGACGGAGCGGTACGAGATCGCGGGGGTGGGCGAGGCGGTGACCACCCCGGCAGGCGCGTTCCAGGGCTGCGTGCGCGTGCGGGCGCACAACCGCGCGGGGCCGGACGCGGACCACGTGCTCGAGATCACCTACGCGCCCGGGGTGGGGCCGGTGAAGCTCGAGACGTTCTCGGTCGTGGGCTCGGCGGTGACGCCGCAGGTGCGGGCGGTGCTGCGCGCGTACCGGATCGGAGGCAAGTGATGCGCGAGGTCGGCATCGGGATCGCCGGGTTCGGCACCGTCGGCGGCGGGGTGCTCTCCATCCTCCGCAGCCACGCGGACGACATCGAGGCGCGGCTCGGCGCGCGCATCGCCGTGCGCCGCGTGGCGGTGCGCGACGCGACCAAGGAGCGCGCCGTCGGGCTCGATCCCGCGCTCCTCACCACGCGCCCGGAGGACCTGCTGGAGGATCCGGAGATCGCGGTCGTGGTCGAGCTCATGGGCGGCGTCGACAGCGCGTTCGACCTCGTCCGCGGCGCGCTCGAGCGCGGCAAGCACGTCGTCACCGCGAACAAGGCGCTCCTCGCCGCGCGCGGCGAGGAGATCTTCCGGCTCGCCCGCCGGCAGGGCGTGGACGTCTACTACGAGGCGGCGGTCTGCGGCGGCGTGCCGATCATCCGCACGCTCCGCGAGGCCCTCGCCTCCGACCGGATCAACTCCCTCCACGGCATCGTCAACGGGACGACGAACTTCATCCTCACCGCGATGGACGAGCAGGGCGCGCGCTTCGAGGACGCGCTCCGCGAGGCGCAGCGGCTCGGCTACGCCGAGGCGGATCCCACCCTCGACGTGTCGGGCGGCGACGCGGCGCAGAAGCTCTGCGTGCTCGCGCAGCTCGCGTTCGGGGCGCGGCTCAAGCCCGAGGACGTCCTGACGGAGGGGATCACCGCGCTCAGCCCCGAGGACTTCCGCTGGGGGCGCCAGTTCGGCTACGCGCTCAAGCTGCTCGCCATCGCCCGGCGCACCGGGCCGGCGGAGGGGGCGGGCGCGGGCGCGCCCGACCAGATCGAGGCGCGCGTGCACCCTGCGTTCATCCCGGCGGGCTCGCTCCTCGCCGGCGTCCGCGGCGCCATGAACGCGGTCGTGCTCCGCTCCGAGGCGCTCGGGCCCTCCATGCTCTACGGGCAGGGGGCCGGCGCGATGCCCACCGGCAGCGCGGTGGTGTCGGACATCATCGACCTCACCCGCAACATCCTCGCCGGCAGCCCCGGGCGCGTCCCGCTCCCGCCGGACCGGCCGCTCGTCGAGCTGCGCCCGCACGACGAGGTCCGCTGCGCGTACTACCTGCGCTTCTCGGTGAAGGACGCGCCGGGCGTGCTCGCTCGCACCGCCTCCAAGCTGGCCGAGCACCGCATCTCCATCGCGGCGGTGCAGCAGCGCGAGCAGAACGACCAGGGGCAGCCCGTGCCGCTCGTCATCGTGACCCACCTCGCGCGCGAGGCGGACCTGCGCGGCGCGATCGGCGAGATCGATCGCTACTCGACGACGCTCGCGCCCACGCGGCTCATCCGTATCGAGACCGTCTGACCGGCGGGCGCGCGCGCCCGGCCTTGCCTGGTGCGCGCGCCTCCTGCTAAACCCGGCGCCCCCGCGCTCGGGGCTTCGGCGAGGCGTCGATCATGGTGAGCACCGAGCTCCGCGTCATCTACGGCGACACGGATCAGATGGGCGTCGTCTACTACGCGAACTACCTGCGCTACTTCGAGGCGGGGCGGAACGAGTTCATCCGCGCGAAGGGGCTCCGCTACCGGGACTTCGAGGAGCGGCACCAGCTCCTGCTGCCGGTCGTCGAGGCGCAGGTGAGCTACCGCACCCCGGCGCGCTACGACGATCTCCTCACCGTGGAGACGGCCCTCGTGGAGGCGCGCCGCGCCTCGGCGAGGTTCGGATACCGCATCGTCCGGGACGGCGACGTCGTCGTCACCGGGTACACCGTGCACGCGTGCGTGGACCGGGAGGGCAAGGTCCAGCGCATGCCCCGCGAGCTGCTCGAGCGCCTGTCGGCGGGCGAGGGGCTCGCGGACCCGACTTGAAGGAGCAGGAAGGCATGGATCGAAACCTCGCGCTCGAGGTGGTGCGCGTCACGGAGGCGGCCGCGCTCGCGTCCGCCCGGCTCATGGGCCGCGGCGACCGGAACGGCGCCGATCGGGCCGCCGTGGACGCGATGCGCCGCGTCTTCGACCACGTGAGCGTCCGCGGCGAGGTCGTCATCGGGGAGGGCGAGCGCGACGAGGCGCCCATGCTCTTCATCGGCGAGAAGGTGGGCCGCCAGGGGGAGGGGGACGTCGAGGTGGAGATCGCCGTCGACCCGCTCGAGGGGACGAACCTCTGCGCGACCGGCGCGCCCAACGCGGTCAGCGTCATCGCGATCGGCGAGAAGGGTAAGCTCCTGCGCGCGCCCGACGCGTACATGGAGAAGATCGCGGTCGGCCCGGGGGCCCGGGGCGCCATCGACCTCCGCCTCTCGCCGACCGAGAACCTGCGGCGCGTCGCCGACGCGCTCGGGAAGTACCTCGAGGATCTCACCGTGGTGATCCTCGATCGTCCTCGCCACGAGCGCCTCGTCGCCGAGGTGCGCGCGGCCGGGGCGCGGATCAAGCTCATCGGCGACGGCGACGTGTCGGGCGCGCTCAACACCTGCTTCCCCGAGTCCGGCGTGGACGTGCTCATGGGCACCGGCGGCGCGCCCGAGGGCGTGATCGCCGCCGCGGCCCTCCGCTGCGTGGGCGGCGACATGCAGGGCCGGCTCCGCTTCGCCAGCGAGGAGGAGCGCGCCCGCGCGACGCGGATGGGCCGCTCCGACCCGGACAAGGTGCTCTCGCTCGAGGAGCTCGCCGGCGGGAACGTGATGTTCGCCGCGACGGGCGTCACGAACGGCGACTTCCTCCGAGGGGTGCACTTCACGGGGGACGGCGCCCGCACGCACTCCGTCGTGATGCGGTCGAAGAGCGGGACGATCCGTTACATCGAGACCATCCACAGGTTCGCCCGCGCCCCGGACTACGGGCACTAGGGCGCCGCCCCGCCGTCGCGCCGCGCGGCAGGCGGGAGAGCCGCCGCGGGGCGCGACGCCCCTGGAGGAGACGAATGGCCGCCATCTCGCGTGAGGTCGTCATCGACGCGCCCGTGGAGCGCTTCTTCGATCTGGTCGTGGACTACGGGCGCTACCCGGAGTTCGTGCCCGGAATCCATGCCTGCCGGGTGAAGGGCGGCGGCCCGGCGAGCCGCGAGGTCGAGTACGAGCTCGACGTCGGCGTTAAGAAGATCCGGTACGTCCTCCGTCACGTGGAGGAGCGACCGCGGCGCGTCGCCTGGTCGCTCGTCTCGGGAGACATGATGAAGGTCTCGAGCGGCTCCTGGGAGCTCGAGGACGCGGGCGGGAAGACGCGCGCCCGGTACACGGTGGACATCCAGATCGCGAAGCCGCCGCTCGTGCCGCAGGTCATCGTCGACCGCGTGGCCGACGAGCTCACCCGCGTGCAGCTGCCGCGGACGCTCGAGGCGTTCAAGCGCCGCGCGGAGCTCTAGCAAGTCGCTCGAAGCGTGCGCAGCTGGCACAGCCCCGTGTGGCTCGCCGACGCCTGCCGGCCCGCATGCCGATCGTCTCCGGCTAGCTCCGAAGAGAGCGCGGGCGCGCATCCTTGACCCCCCATCTCGGCGGGGTTTACGATGATTCTTGGCCCTGGTCGGGACATCTGAATGCGCCGCCGAGGCGCATCGTTAAGACAGGAGAGCGCGAACGGAGAGCCGTCCCAGAGGGAACGCAGCTTGCACATCCAGGGACCGGAGACGAGGACGAGGCCGAGGGGACGAGACATGCTGGACGCCTACGTCATCGAGGAGATCAAGCGGCGCGAGCGAGAGCAGCGCCGTGACGATCGTCCGGTCATCGAGCTGCCCATCCCCCAGCCTGCGCACCGGCCGGGCGGCGAGGAGCCTGCCGACCGCGACGACGGCCGGAAGGATCGCGGCGTCGTGATCATCGACCTCGGCTGACCAGATTCGTAGGAGGCGCTCGCCAGAGGCGAACGCCGACGAGAGGGCGCGGACCGCGAGGTCTCGCGCCCGATTTCTTCTCTGCGTCCTTCGGGCCGGGTCTCGGAATACCGATTGACCGTCGCGGATGCGGCGGGCACATTCCGGCACCCGAACGGCGGTGCGCTTCGCCCGCCGCGGCCAGCTGGCGCTCCGCGCCGCGAGGGAGGGACCTCCGATGACCGAGATCATCAACGTGACCGCGCGCGAGATCCTCGACTCGCGCGGCAACCCCACGATCGAGGTCGAGGTCGCGGTCGGGACGGGCGACGTCGGCCGCGCGGCCGTACCGTCGGGCGCCTCGACGGGCGAGCACGAGGCGCTCGAGCTCAGGGACGGCGACAAGCGCCGCTACCTGGGCAAGGGGGTCCGCAAGGCGATCGCGAACGTGCTCGACGAGCTCGCCCCGGCGGTGGTCGGGCTCGACGCCGCGGACCAGGCGGTGCTCGACCAGCGCATGATCGAGCTCGACGGCACCGCCACCAAGTCGAAGCTCGGCGCGAACGCCGTCCTCGGCGTCTCGCTCGCCGCGGCCAAGGCGGCCGCGCAGGCGCACGGGCTGCCGCTCTACCGCTACGTCGGCGGCGTCGGGGCGCGCACGCTCCCCGTGCCGCTCATGAACATCCTGAACGGCGGCGCGCACGCCGACTCGAACGTGGACATCCAGGAGTTCATGGTGGTCCCGCTCGGCGCCCCGACCTTCGCCGAGGCGCTGCGCTACGGCGCCGAGATCTTCCACGCGCTGAAGAGCGTGCTGAAGAAGAAGGGGGCCGGGACCGGCGTCGGCGACGAGGGCGGCTACGCCCCGAGCCTCGCCTCGAACGAGGAGGCCCTCGCGCTCATCATGCAGGCGATCGAGCAGGCGGGCCTGAAGCCGGGGGACGACGTCGCGCTCGCGCTCGACTGCGCGGCGAGCGAGTTCTTCGAGAAGAGCTCCGGCAAGTATGAGCTCGAGGGCGAGGGGAAGGCCTTCGACGGCAAGGGGCTCGTCGACTTCTACGCCGGGCTCGCCGCGAAGTACCCGATCGTCTCGATCGAGGACGGCTGCGCGGAGGACGACTGGGCCACCTGGAAGCTGCTCACCGAGCGGCTCGGGTCGAAGCTCCAGCTCGTCGGCGACGATCTCTTCGTGACGAACGTGACCCGCCTCTCGCGCGGCATCCAGGACGGCGTCGCGAACTCGATCCTCGTGAAGGTGAACCAGATCGGCTCGCTCACCGAGACGCTCGAGGCCGTCCGCATGGCCCACCGCGCGGGCTACACGAGCGTGATGAGCCACCGCTCCGGCGAAACCGAGGACACCACGATCGCGGACCTCTCGGTGGCGTGCGACTGCGGGCAGATCAAGACCGGCTCGGCGTCGCGCACCGACCGGGTCGCCAAGTACAACCAGCTCCTCCGCATCGAGGAGCAGCTCGGCAAGGCCGCCCGCTACGCGGGGCGCGACGCGTTCAAGGCGCTGCGCTGACCGCCGAGGCGGGCTGGACGTTCGACGCGCCGCGGGATCGATCCCTCGGCGCGTCTTCTTCTTCGGGACGAGCAGGGATCTCGACCACCCCGCTCCACGCTCCGCGCCGCCGCGCCCGTGCGCACTGCGAGCGGCGAGTCGAGCGATCGGGCTTTTCGCGGAAAAGTGGACGTTGACGGGGGTTCCGTTTGACCGCAACCCGTGCGTTTCGCTAGGTTCGCGCGCCACACCGACGGCGCGAGGAGAATGCATGCGGGCCCAGTGGATCGCGAAGCGTCACGGCCAGCCGAACCTGACGCAGATGCATCATGCGCGGCGCGGGATCGTGACCGAGGAGATGGCGTACGTCGCCGAGCGGGAGCGGCTCGCGCCGGAGGCCGTGCGCGAGGAGGTCGCCCGCGGGCGGCTGGTGATCCCGGCGAACGTGAACCACCCCGAGCTCGAGCCCATCGGGATCGGCGTCGCCGCGACCTGCAAGATCAACGCGAACATCGGGAACAGCGCCGTCACCTCCGACGTGGACGAGGAGCTGCGCAAGCTCGGCGTGTGCCTGCGCCACGGCGCGGACACGGTCATGGATCTCTCGACCGGCGGGGACATCCCGCTCATCCGGGAGAACATCCTCCGGCACAGCCCGATCCCGGTCGGCACCGTGCCCATCTACGAGTGCCTCGCCCACGTGAAGGACGTCGTCGACCTCACCCCGCGCATGCTCCTCGACATCATCGAGGCGCAGGCCGCGCAGGGCGTCGACTACATGACGATCCACGCGGGCGTCCTGCGCGACATCGTCCCCATGGCGGCCGGGCGCATCACCGGCATCGTCTCCCGCGGCGGCGCGCTCATCGCGCGCTGGATGGCCGCGCACGGCGAGGAGAACCCGCTCTACACGCACTTCGACGCCATCTGCGAGATCTTCAAGCGCTACGACGTCACGTTCTCGCTCGGCGACGGGCTCCGGCCGGGCTGCCTCGCGGACGCCTCCGATGCGGCCCAGTTCGCGGAGCTGAAGGTCCTCGGCGAGCTCACGCGCAAGGCGTGGCAGCACGACGTCCAGGTGATGGTCGAGGGGCCGGGACACGTCCCGCTCGACCAGATCCCGATGAACATGCAGAAGGAGCGGGAGCTCTGCGACGACGCCCCGTTCTACGTGCTCGGGCCCATCGTCACGGACATCGCCCCCGGCTACGACCACATCACGAGCGCCATCGGCGCGACGGTCGCCGCGCAGCACGGCGCCTCCATGCTCTGCTACGTCACGCCGGCCGAGCACCTCGGCCTGCCCGACCAGGAGGACGTCCGGCAGGGGATCATCGCGTACAAGATCGCCGCCCACGCCGCCGACGTCGCCCGCCACCGGCCGGGCGCGCGCGATCGCGACGACGCGCTCTCGCGGGCGCGCTACGCCTTCGACTGGAAGCGCCAGTTCGAGCTGTCGCTCGATCCCGACGCCGCGCGCACGAAGCACGACGCGACCCTGCCGCACGACACGTTCAAGTCCGCGGAGTTCTGCTCGATGTGCGGGCCCAAGTTCTGCTCGATGCGGATCCACTCGCACCTCGGCGACGCGGACGCCCCGGGCGCCGCGCCGCCCTGCGGGGCCGAGCCCGCGCCCGAGCCCACCGCGCGCGCCGGCGCGCTGCCCATCGCGAGATAGGCCGTAAACGGCCGCGAGCCCGCCGGGGCCCCTCCGCGATCGCGGCGTGGCCCGCTGCGGTCGCGCGTCGCGAGCGGCCGCCCAGCCCGGACCCGCCCCTCGGGGACGTGGGACGCGAAGTGTCGCCGAGCCCGCGCCGGGTTAGGATCCGCGCGATGGCACCCCCGGTCACGGTGTACGAGGTCGGCCCCCGGGACGGGCTCCAGAACGAGGCGCGCACCGTCCCCCCCGGCGACAAGCTCGCGCTCGTCCGCGCGCTCGCCGAGGCCGGGCTGCGCCGCATCGAGGCGACGAGCTTCGTCTCGCCGCGCTGGATCCCGCAGCTCGCGGACGCCGCCGAGGTCACCGCGGCGCTGCCGCGCGCCGAGGGCGTGTCCTACGTGGTCCTCGTCCCCAACGCGAAGGGGCTCGAGCGACTCGTCGAGGCGCTCGGCGGCGGGGGCCCCGGGCACGCTCCGGTCGACGCCGCGGTGTTCCTCTCGGCGTCCGAGAGCCACTCCCGCCGGAACATCAACAAGGGGGTCGCCGAGGCGCTCGAGGAGCTCGCGACGCTCGTGCCCGCGGCGCTCGCGCGCGGGCTCCGGGTGCGGGGCTACGTGTCGACGGTGTGGGGCTGTCCGTACGAGGGGAGGGTGGATCCGGCGCGCGCGGTGGAGATCGCGCACCGGCTCCTCGCCCTCGGCTGCCACCAGGTCTCGCTCGGCGACACCATCGGCGTCGGGACGCCCAACCAGACGCGCGACATCGTCCGGCGGGCGCTCGCGGGCGCGCCGCCCGAGGCGCTCGCGCTCCACATGCACGACACGCGCGGGACGGCCCTCGCGAACGTGCTCGTCGGGCTCGAGGAGGGGCTCACCACCTTCGATTCCTCGATCGGCGGGCTCGGCGGCTGCCCCTACGCGCCGGGCGCGTCGGGCAACCTCGCGACCGAGGATCTCGTCTACATGCTGCACGGGATGGGGATGGAGACGGGCGTCGACTGGGAGCGGCTCGTCGCGGCGGGCGCCCTGGCGCAGCGGCTCGTCGGCCGCCGGCTGCCGGGCAAGGCGCTCCAGGCGGAGCTCGCGCGCGCCGGGGCGGGCGCGTGACGCGGGCGCTGGATCGAGGCAGGGACGGACCCCGGGAGGCGCACGTGAGGCAGCTCCGGATCGATCGTCGCGACGGCGGCATCGAGGTGTGGACCATCGACGGCGAGGCGCGGCGAAACGCGATCTCGCGCGCGCTCCTGCGCGATCTCGAGGAGCACCTCGCCCGCGCGGCCGCGGATCGCGCGCTCCGCTGCGTGGTCGTGACCGGCGCGGGGGACAAGGCGTTCTGCGCCGGGGCGGACCTCAAGGAGCGCGCCGCGATGTCCGCGGAGGACGTCCACGCCTTCCACCACGGGCTGCGACGGGCGCTCCGCGGCATCGAGGAGGCGCCCCAGCCGTTCGTCGCGGCCCTGAACGGCGCGGCGCTGGGCGGCGGCCTCGAGCTCGCGCTCGCCTGCGATCTGCGCCTCGCGGCGGAGGGGGCGGAGCTGGGCCTGCCGGAGGTGGCGCTCGGGATCATCCCCGGCGGCGGAGGGACGCAGCGCCTCGCCCGGCTCGTGGGCGTGGCCCGCGCGAAAGATCTCGTCCTCACCGCGCGCCGCGTCTCCGCCGCCGAGGCGCTCGCGATGGGGCTCGTGACGGGCGTCGCCCCGGGCCACCGTCTCCTGGAGGACGCGGTGGCGCTCGCCGCGCGCATCGCGCGGAACGCGCCGGTCTCGCTGCGGCAGGCGAAGCGGGCGATCGACGGCGGCTTTCACCTGCCGCTCGAGGAGGCGCTGGAGCTCGAGAACCGGCTTTACCAGGACTGCCTCGGCACGAAGGACCGGGTGGAGGCGCTCCGCGCGTTCGCGGAGAAGCGGCCGCCCGTCTTCACGGGCGAGTGACCGTCCCCCGGACTCGGGACTCCCCGGCGCTCCCGCGACGGCGATTCTGAGGTAACCTCCGTCGCCGAAAGGGTCCGCGGCACCGAATGGGCGAGGGCGAGCACACCATCATCGGGAAGATCCCGCGGGAGCGCCTGAACCAGATCGCCTCCCGCAAGCTCTCCGCCCTCGGCATCCCGGTGCGGCTCGGCTCCGACCGCGAGACGCTCGAGGGTGAGCTCGCGCTCTCTCGCGCCGTCCACCCCGCGACCGGCCAGCCGATCCCGCGCGCCCGCTTCGTGGTCGCCGGCCACGACCACCTCCGCTTCGTGGACGCGCCCCTCGCCGCGCTCGGCCCCGTGCCGTTCCAGGCTCACGAGCGCGCCGCGCAGCTCGATCAGGCCGTCGCCGCGCTGCTCCAGGAGCGCGCCGCGGCCCTCTCGGACGTCGCCGCGAGGCTCCGCGCGCTCCGCCTCGAGGCCGGGCTCGAGGCCGACCGGCTCGCGGTGCGGGCGATCGTGAAGACGCCGCGGCACGCGTTCGAGCTCCTCGGCGGGCCCGAGGGCATCCGCGTCTCGCGGGTCGCGCCGGTCGGCGGGGCGCCGTTCGAGGTCTCCCCGGAGTTCCCGCCGCTCGAGCTCTCCGGGCTGCGCACGCCCGCGGAGCTCGAGCAGCACCTCGTCGGCGCGCTCTCGCGGATGACCCCGGTCCACGCGCGCGACGCCCGGACCCCCGCGCCCGTCGCCTCGCGGCTCGAGGTCACCCCGCCGCCGCGGAACGCGCTCACGCTCGCCACCCTCGCTGCCGTCTTCGGGGAGGACGCCATGCTCGCGCCGAACGCGATGGTGGAGCTCGTGCAGGAGTTCGAGCACGGCGGGACGCGCTACCGCTTCGTCGCGAGCCGCGAGATGGGGACGCGCTTCAAGGGGCGCCTCATCGGCCCGAGCGGCGACGTCTGGTCGGACCGCTTCGAGCTCGGCGCGTTCCCGGGCACGCGCGCGCTCGTCGCGCTCGCGCTCGGCCTCGCCCCGGGGCAACCCTCCGCGCCCGAGCCGGGCGGCGCCGCCGTCGCCTCCGCCGGCGCGGCCGGTCTCCCCGGGCACCTGCAGCCGAGCCCGGGCGAGGTGTGGGTCATGAACGTGGTCGTCGAGGACGCACGCGACGGCGACGTGCGGTACGTCGGCACGGACATCGACGGCCGCCCCTACGGCGCGGCGCGCGTCCTCCCCCGCGCCGACTTCGAGGCGGTGTTCTCGCAGGAGCGGGGCGGCTGGCGCCTCCTCGTCCTCGTGGACCAGGTGCAGGACGGCAGCGTGATCTATCGTCAGCTCGACGCGAGCCGGCAGCCCATCGGCGCCCCCCGCAAGATGGCGGCGGCCA
Source organism: Anaeromyxobacter sp. SG66 (assembly GCF_022690805.1). Lineage (NCBI taxonomy): Bacteria > Pseudomonadati > Myxococcota > Myxococcia > Myxococcales > Anaeromyxobacteraceae > Anaeromyxobacter > Anaeromyxobacter sp. SG66. The sequence goes on along the minus strand of NZ_JALCZC010000098.1, from coordinate 1,885 downwards.
TCCTCGTCGCGAACTTCGTGCCGGAGGCGGCGGCCTACTGATGACGACCGGGAACCCCATCGCCGACCGCGTGCTCGCGGGTAACGTCCGCGCCGCGGCGAGGCTCATGCGCGATCTCGACGACCGCCAGCCCGGCGCGGAGGCGGCGCTCCGGGCGCTGTTCCCGCGCACGGGGCGCGCCTACGTGGTCGGCCTCACCGGCGCGCCGGGCGCGGGGAAGTCGTCCCTCACCGATCGGCTCATCGCGCACCACCGCGCCCACGGCCGGACCGTGGGCGTCGTGGCGGTGGACCCCACGAGCCCGTTCACCGGCGGCGCCATCCTGGGCGACCGGATCCGGATGCAGGACCACGCGCTCGACCCCGGCGTCTTCATCCGCTCGCTCGGCACGCGCGGCCACCTCGGCGGCCTCTCTCGCTCGACGTCGGACGTCGTGCAGGTGCTCGACGCCATGGGGAAGGACGTCGTGATCGTCGAGACGGTCGGCGTGGGGCAGGACGAGATCGAGGTGGCGAACCTCGCGCACACGGTGGTGGTGGTCGCGGTGCCCGGGCTCGGTGACGACGTCCAGGCCATCAAGGCCGGCGTCCTCGAGATCGCCGACGTGTTCGCGGTGAACAAGGCCGACCGGGAGGGCGCGGATCGCACCGTGCGCGACCTGCAGGGGATGCTCGAGCTGCGCCGCATGGTGGCGGCGCGGCCGGGAGACCACGACGCCGCGCATCGCTTCGGGGGAGCGTTGGGCCTCGCGGCGCCGGACGGCTCCTGGGAGCCTCCCATCGTGCGGACCGTGGCGCTGCGCGACGAGGGCATCGCGGAGCTGGCCGCGGCCGTGGACGCGCACCAGGCCCACCTCGAGACGTCCGGCGGCCGCCGGATCCGCGACGCGGCGCGCGCGAGGGCCGCGTTCGTCGCGGTGCTGCGAGAGCGCCTCGTGCAGGGCGCGCTCGAGCGGCTCGAGGCCGAGATGGGCGAGCTCGACGCGGTGGCGGCGCGCATCGCCGCGCGCGAGGCGGATCCCTACGCGCTCGCCGACGAGCTCGCCGCCCGCCTGCGCACATGAGGACCGGCATGAACGACGCGAACGACCCGGGCCGGAGCGCGACCTCCCCGGGCGAGGAGAGACCCGCCGATCCGGTCGCGGCGCTGGAGGCGCGGCTCGGGCTCGCCGTGGGGGACCGCGCCATCGCGCTCGCGGCGCTCACGCACAAGTCCTACGTGAACGAGCACCGGGACGAGGCGGGCCTCACCGACAACGAGCGGCTCGAGTTCCTGGGCGACGCGGTGATCGACCTCGCGGTGTCGCACCGGCTCATGGACCGCTTCCCGGGGGCGCGCGAGGGCGATCTCTCCAAGATGCGCGCCGCCGTGGTGGACGAGCAGGGGCTCTCGGAGATGGCGCGCGCGCTCGACCTGGGCTCGCTCCTGCGGCTCGGGCGCGGGGAGGAGCTGACCGGCGGGCGCCGGAAGTCCTCGCTCCTCGCCGACGCCATGGAGGCCGTGGTGGCGGCGCTCTACCTCGGCGACGGGCTCGCGCCGGTGCTCGTGCTCATCGATCGCTTCCTGGGCGAGGCGTTCGCGCGGGCCGCGGCCGGCACGCTCGACCGCGACTTCAAGACCCAGCTCCAGGAGCTCTCGCAGAGCAGGCTCCGCGCCACCCCCCGCTACCGCGTCGTGGGCGAGCACGGCCCGGATCACTCGAAGACCTTCGAGGTGGAGACGGACCTGCGCGGCGAGGTCGTCGGGAAGGGCGCCGGCCGCTCGAAGAAGGACGCGGAGCAGGCCGCCGCGAAGCTCGCCCTCGACCTGCTCGCGAGGAGGTTCGCGGAGGCGGGCGCGACCGAGGCGGCGGCGTCGCCGTCCGGGCCCGCCGCGCCCGCGGGCG
>NZ_JALCZC010000097.1:0-16171 GCF_022690805.1 Anaeromyxobacter sp. SG66 | reverse complement strand
GGGCGCTCCTCGCCGCCGCCCGCGCCGCGCAGGCCAGCGGAGACGGCGCCGCCGCGAAGCCTTTCGCGGTGCGCGCGCTGAAGGCCGGCCTCGACGCCAAGGACGCCGCCGAGGCGAAGCGCATCGCGGCGTTCGACGGCAAGCAGGTCGCGATGAACGATCCCTCGCCGGCGCTGAAGCGGGTCGCGAGCGGCGGCTCGAAGAAGATCCCCGCCGCGGTCTCCAGGCCGGCGCGGAAGCGCTGACGGCGCTCCCCGAGGGCCGTCCCGGCGGCCCCTAGAGGCCCTTCGGCACCCACTCACTGCGGGCTCTCCGGATTGCCAGTCGAGGCGGCGCTCCCGAGCGCGCCGGCCGCGCAAGCCTTCGGGTTGCCCCGAGCGCGGCGTGCCCGTGCTACCGCCTCCACCGCCTCGACGAAGCTCAGTAGCTGGCCGCCGCGACGACGCCTTGACGGGCACGCGCTGACGACGCTATTACTGCGACCCGTGAGGTGCTAGTTGAAATCTTCCCTCTACGGAGCCGGTGCCGAGTACGCGCTGCACTCCCTGCTCGTCCTCGCGGCGCGCTCGGAGCCGGTCAGCGTGCGTGATCTCGCGCGCTTCCAGGATCTGCCGGAGCGTTTCCTCGCGAAGCTCTTCACGCGGCTCCAGAAAGCCGGCCTCGTCGAGGCGACCGAGGGCGTGCGCGGCGGGTTCGTGCTCGCCCGCCCGCCGGCGCGGATCTCCGTGCGGGACGTGCTCGAGGCCGTGGATCCCAGCCGGACGCTGTTCGAGTGCGCCGAGATCCGGCGCCATTGCGCGCTGTTCGGCGCGGAGCCGCCGGCCTGGAGCGTCTCCGGGATGTGCCGCATCCACCTGTTCATGAGGGAGGCGGAGGGCGCGCTCCAGGGCTTCCTCGCCTCCAAGACGATCGCGGACCTGAGCCACGAGTTCGAGCGAAAGGCGCCGGAGCCGTTCCTCCGGGACGCCGAGGCATGGTTCCAGAAGCGCAGGATCGGGCGGACAGCGGCCGAGAGTGGCCGGCGCCGGGCAGCCAAGCCCCGGCAGTCCTGAGCTCGATCTTCCCTGAGTGAACGTAGACAAGGAGAGCCTCGATGAACAAGTGCATCTTTCTCGCGGGAGCGTCCGGCGCGATCGGCCGGCGCCTCGCGCCCCTCCTCGTGGCGGACGGCTGGCGGGTGGTGGGCACCACACGATCCGCCGACAAGACGCCGCTCCTGCGCGCGATGGGCGTCGAGCCGGTGGTCGTGGACGTCTTCGACGCCGTCGCGCTCCGGGAGATCGTGGCTGACGCCCGGCCCGAGGTCGTCATCCACCAGCTCACGGACCTGCCGTACGCGCTCGAGACGAGCAGGATGAACGACGCCCTCGCGCGCAACGCGCGCCTGCGGGACGAGGGCACGCGCAACCTCGTCGCCGCCGCCGTAAGCGCCGGCGCCCGGAAGCTCGTCGCCCAGAGCATCGGGTTCATCTACGCCGAGGGCCCCACGCCGCACCGCGAGGAGGATCCGCTCCTGCCGGAGACGCACCCTTTGTACGGCGGGACGGTGACCGGCGTCCTCAGCCTCGAGCGGCAGGTGCTGGAGGCGCCGCTGGAAGGCGTCGTCCTGCGCTACGGGAAGTTCTACGGGCCCGGAACGGGCTTCGATGCGCCCAGCCCCGCGGGGCCGGTGCATGTGGACGCCGCCGCGAAGGCCGCCCAGCTCGCGATCACGAGAGCGCAGCCGGGCGTCTACAACGTCGCCGAGGCGGACGGCTACGTCCACATCGAAAAGGCCCTCCGCGTCCTCGGATGGGACCCGGGCTTTCGGATGGCATAGCGGACGCGGCGCGCCGCGTCCGTGTGCTGACAGCGACGAGCTCTCGCATTCTCCGTCCTCCGCTCGTCAACGTCTCCAGCGCCCCGCCTCGACGAAGCTGTAGTAGCCGCCCGCCGCGACGATCACGTGATCGCGCGCGAGCACGCCCACGAGCTCGGCCGCGGCCCGCAGGCGCTCGGTGAGGTCCGCGTCGTCCGGGCTCGGGGAGGGGTCGCCGCTCGGGTGATTGTGCACGAACACGATCCCGTGAGCGCCCTCCCGCACCGCCGGCCGGAGCGCGTCGCGCGGGGACACCGGGCACTGCGCGAGCGAGCCCTCCGCGACCTGGACCGCGCGCAGGAGCCGGCCGCGCACGTCGAGCAGGACCACGTGGAACCCCTCCCGCTCGGCGTGCGCCGCGTGGCGAAGGAGCTCCGCGACGCGGCGGGGATCGAGGCAGCGCTCCCCGCGCCGGGGCGGCGCCCACGCGGCGCGTCGGCCGAGCTCGAACGCGGCGGCGAGGGCGGCGGCGCGGGCGAGGCCGACGCCCGGCGCGCTGGCGATCGCGTCCGGGGGCGCCCAGGCGAGCTCGGCGAGCGGCACCGCCTCTACGAGCGCGAGCGCCGCGGCGCGGGCGGAGTGCCGCGAGGTGCCGCCGCCGAGGAGGAGCGCGACGAGGTCGGCGTCGGAGAGCGCGCGCGGACCGTCGGCGAGTAGCCGGTCGCGAGGGCGATCTTGGCTCGGAACGAGCGCGTCGGAGGCGAGGGACGGCATGCGCGCGCCCGGAGCAACCGACGTGCCGGCAGGTATCGCGCTCTGGAGTGACCGGACGTTCAGGGGGAGGGGCGCGGCGCGGACGGAGCGTGCGGGAGGCGGCCTACCCTCCCGGACACGAGCGCTCGGGCTCGTGGACGCGAGGACCGGGGCGCCGTCACGTGCGGTCCGGAGGGGTGCCTCGCCCGTCGAGCCGCGTCCGGCGGCCGGCGGCGGGCAGCGCGATCAGTCCACCTTCGCCGGCGCAGGCTGCGGGGTCGCCTCCGCCTCCTTCGCGCCCTCCGCCGGCTGCTTCACCAGCTCCGCGTCGATCTCGATCCGGATCTCGTCGCCGACGACCGGCGTCGCCTCGACCATCTTGTTCCACTCGAGGCCGAAGGCCTTGCGGCTCAGCTTCGTCGTCGCGCGGACGCCCCGGCGGTCCATCCCCATGGGATCCTTCATCGCGGGCGTCAGGTCGCTCACCTCGAGCACCACCGGCCTCGTCACGCCGTGCATCGTGAGGTCGCCCGTGACCTCGTAGACCTTGCCGGCCTTCCGGACCTTCGTGGACCTGAAGGTGATGCTCGGGTACTTCGCGACGTCGAGGAAGTCCGGCGAGCGCAGGTGGGCGTCCCGCTTGTCCTCCCGGGTGTTGATGGTGTTCGCGTCGATGGTGGCCTCGACGGAGGACCTCGCCGGATCCTTCTCGTCGAGCTTCACGACGCCCGTCGTGCTCTGGAACTCGCCGCGCACGTTCGAGATCGCCAGGTGGCGCACGGTGAAGTTCGTCTGGGTGTGGGCGGGATCGACGTTCCAGGTCGTCGGCGCCGCGAAGGCGAGGGCCGGGACGAGCCCGAGGGCGAGGAGGACGTGCTTCATCGGCGCTGCTCCTTTGCGTTCATCGGCGAGGTCGACCTCGCGTCGATGTAACGCCCCTCCCCTCCGGTTCAACCGCCATCGGCGGCCCGGTGGGGGACGACCGACTAGAGCTTCACGCCGAGGCCGCCGGAGAGGCGCAGGAGCTGGTCCTGCTCGAACGACAGCTCGCCCGCGAGGAACATGGGACCGAGGTCGAGGCGCAGCCCGAGCGCCACCTGGAACCAGACGCGCCAGTCGGACGGCCGTCCCGCTCCGGCACCGAACGTGAACGCCGCCTCGAGCCCGCGCCGCGTCTGGAAGCGATTCGTGAACCGCAGGAGCGCGACGGGTGCCCAGTCCTGGCCGCCGTTCCGGATCTTGTAGGCGGAGCCCCACAGCCCGAGGTCGCCGAAGCCGAACGCGTAGGAGACCTCGCCGCCGAACGCCGAGCCGGAGTGCTTGTCGCCGCTGCCGAGATCGAACGCCTCGCCGCCCCAGGCGGTGAGGAACAGGCGCGGCCCGCCCTCGTCGTCCTCGGCCCCGCCTTCCCACCCGTACTCGTCCTGGGCGCTCGTCCGCGCGAGGCCGAGGCGGCCGGGGGAGAGCGCCGAGGCGGCGTGGGAGGAAAACGAGGAAACCGGGGCGAACTCGGTCCCGGTGGAGGCCGGAGCCGGCGCCGGAACGGCCCCTTCACTGGCGGCGTCGGCAGCGGCGAGCGCGAGCGCGAGGGTCAGGGGAGCGAGCACGCGAGGGCGATCATAGCCCCGCGCGGCGCCGGGGTTGCGTCCCGGGTGAGCCGTTCACCCTGCGGTGAGGAACCGCTCGTAGAGCTCGTACCCGCGCGCGAGGGCCTCGAGCTCCACCCACTCCCCGCGCTGATGCGCCTGGCTCGTGGCCCCCGGCCCGAGGTTCGCCGCGGGGATGCCGTGGACCGCGAGGCGCGCCACGTCGGTCCAGGCCTGCTTGGGCTCCACGCCGATCCCGGTCCGCTCGAGGAGGCGACGCACGATCGGGTGCTCCGCGTAGGCGGGGCAGGCCGGCGACAGATCGGTCAGCTCGACCTCGGCGCCGTGGCGCGCGGCGAGCCCGGTGAGCTCGGCGGCGGCGGCGTCGAGCGTCTTGTCGGGGGCGAAGCGGAAGTTGAGGTTCAGCGTGCAGCGGTCGGGGACCACGTTGCGCGCGTGGCCGCCCTCGATGCGCGTCGCGGAGAGCACCTCGCGGAACACGAGGCCGCCGCTCGTGGCCTCGCGCGGCGCGCGCCCGTGGAGCTCGGCGAGGAGCGCCCCCGCGCGGTGGACGGCGTTCTCGCCGTGCCAGGGGCGGGCCGAGTGCGCGGCGCGGCCGCGGAACGTGACGGTCGCGTGGATCGAGCCGACGCAGCCGAGCTGGAGCACGTTGTCGGTCGGCTCGAGGCAGAGCGCGAGGTCCACCCCGCCGAGGAGGCCGGGCGCGCGCAGCACGTCCTCGAGCTCGTTCTCGAGGTACGGCCCCTCCTCGCGTGCGTAGAGCACGAGGACGAGGTCGCAGAAGCGCGCCAGGCGCGGGAGCCGCTCGGCGAGCTCCATCGTCACCGCGACACCGCCCTTCATGTCGGAGGCGCCGGGCGCGACGAGGCGGCCGCCCTCGCGGCGCGGCGGGCGCCGGTCGTCGTCGTGCACCGGGACGGTGTCGAGGTGGCCGCAGAGCGCGACCGTGGGCCGCCCGGGGACGGCGTCGCCGTCCACCCGCACGACGAGCGAGTCCTTCACCCGCTCGACGCGCGGGAAGCGCACCCGCGCCCAGGCCTCGATCGCGTCGCAGAGGGCGCGCTCATGGCCGATGGGCGAGAACATCCCGCACAGCGCGGCGGTGCGCTGGGCGAGCGACTCGACGGGAGCACCGCCGGGTGCGCCTTGGAGCGTCACACCTGGACCTCGAAGTCGCGGAGCGCCTGGTTGAGCGAGACCTTCCGATCGGTGGACGGGCTGCGCCGGCCCACGATGAGCGCGCAGGGGATCTGGTAGGTGCCGGCGGGGTACTGCTTCGGGCGCGTGCCCGGGATGACCACCGAGCGCGCCGGCACGCGGCCCTTGTAGACCACCTCCTGCGCGCCGGTCACGTCGATGATCGGCGTGGACGCGGTGATGACGACGTTCGCGCCGAGCACCGCCTCCTCCTCGACCAGCACGCCCTCGACGAGGATGCAGCGGCTGCCGATGAAGGCGTTGTCCTCGATGATGTTCGGCCGCGCTCCGGGCGGCTCGAGCACGCCGCCGATGCCGACGCCGCCGGCGAGGTGCACGTTCTGGCCGACCTGCGCGCACGAGCCGACGGTGGCCCAGGTGTCCACCATCGAGTTCGCGCCGACGCGCGCGCCGATGTTCACGAAGCCGGGCATGAGCACCGCGCCCGGCTCGAGGAACGAGCCGAAGCGCGCGACGCCGCCCGGCACGAGCCGGACGCCCGCCTCCTCGAGGCCGTGCTTCAGCGGGATCTTGTCGCGCGTCTGGAAGGGCCCGAACTCCTGGGTCTCCATCCCGGTGATGCCGAAGTACAGGTTCACCGCCTGCATGAGCCAGGCGTTCACCTTCCACTCGCCGTCCACCTTCTGGGCGACGCGCAGCTCGCCGCGATCCAGGCCCTGCAGCGCCGCGAGGACCGCCGCGCGGTGCTGCGGATCGGCGAGCTTCTGCCGATCGCCGAACGCGGCCGTGACGCGCCGCTCGATCTCGTTCCAGTCGTTCATGCCCTTACCTTCCGCCAGGCCAAGATGGCCTCCTCGCACTCCTCGAGCGTCGGCACCAGCGCCACCCGCACGTACCCTTCCCCCGCGCCGAACGCCGGCCCGGGCGCCACCACGATCCCCTCGTCCAGGAGCCGCAGCGCGTACGACGCGGCGGTCTCCGCGCCGGGCACGCGCACCCACAGGTAGAGCGTGGCCTCCGACGCGTCGGCCAGGAGGCCGTGCTCGGCGAAGAACGCCAGGAACCGGTCCCGCTTCCTGCGGAAGATCTCGCGCCGCTCCGCCGGGTGCGCGTCGTCGGACCACGCCGCCGTCGCCGCCGCGGCGACGAACTCGGGCGAGGCGACGCCAGGGTGGCTCCGGAGCGCGCGCAGCACCGCGATGAGGTCCGCGTCGCCCGCGAGGAAGCCGGAGCGGTAGCCGGTCATCCCGCTCCGCTTCGAGCAGGAGTGGATCGCGACCACGTTCTCCACCTGCTCCTCGAGCATCGAGGGCGGCGGCGCGCCGAAGTAGACGTCGGCGTAGCACTCGTCGGAGGCCACCACGAAGCCGAAACGGCGAGCGGCCTCCCCCACCCGGCGCAGGTAGTCGCGCGGGGCGACCGCGCCGGTGGGGTTGTGCGGGTAGGAGATCCAGAAGACGAGCGTCTCGCGCAGCACCGCCTCGCCGACGTCCTCGGGCTCGAGGAGGAAGCGGCGCGCCGCGGTGAGCGGGACCTTCACCGGATCGAGCCCGGCGAAGCGCGCCCCGACCTCGTAGGTGGGGTAGCCCGGGTCGGGCATCACCACCTTGCGGCGCGCCGGATCGCCGGCGAACGCGAGGGGCAGGTGGAAGATCGCCTCCTTCGCCCCGGCGCAGGCGAGCACCTGCGCCTCGGGGTCCACCGTGACGCCGAAGCGGCGGGCGAGGTACCCGGCCGCGGCGCGGCGGAGGGCGGGCGTGCCGAACGCGCTCGGGTACTGCGACACCAGGGGGACCGCGGCGCGGAGCGCCTCGCGCAGGAAGGGCGGGGTCGGCTCCTTCGGATCGCCGAGCCCGAAGTCGAACAGGCGCTTCCCGGCCCGGGTGAGGGCGCGTCGCCGCTCGTCCAGCTCGACCATCAGGTTCTTGCGGACGGCGCCGAGGGCGGGGTTCTTCGGGGCGTTCTGCACGGGAGCCGCTAACAATATCGAACTCCCGGGGAGGCTGCATTATAAGCGGGCCGCATGCTGCGCTACGACGTGGTGGTCATCGGCTCGGGTCCCGCAGGCGAGAACGGCGCCATCCAGGCCTCGTTCAGCGGCAAGAAGGTCGCACTCATCGAGAAGGAGGCGGTCCCCGGCGGCGCCTCCGCCAACACCGGCACCATCCCCTCCAAGGCGCTGCGCGAGACGGCGCTCGCCATCCAGCAGGCGCGCAGCCGCGACGCCCACGGCATCGAGCTCCGCGTCTCGGGCACGGTCACCATCCCCGAGCTCATGGGCCGCCGCGGCCTCGTCACCGGCCGCGAGCACTCCCGCATCCGCAACGCCCTGAACCACGCGGGCGTGGAGCAGTTCCGCGGCGTCGCGAGCTTCGTCGACCCGCACACGATCCGGGTCTCGGTCCCGGACGGCGGCACGCAGGAGCTCCAGGCGGACGTCATCCTGCTCGCCCCCGGCACGCGCCCCTTCCACCCGCCGCAGTACCCGATCGACAACGCGCACGTCTACGACTCCGACTCGATCCTGCTCCTCGATCGCGTGCCGCGCTCCCTCGCGGTGCTGGGCGGCGGCGTCGCCGGCTGCGAGTACGCGTCGCTGTTCGCCGCGCTCGGCGTGAACGTGAAGCTCGTGGACTCGAAGGACCGGCTCCTCTCCTGGCTCGACGCGGAGATGTCGCACGCGCTCGAGGAGGTGTTCCGGTCGAGCGGCATCGACCTCCACCAGCAGACGCGGGCCGCGAAGATCGAGCCGGGCCAGAAGGACGTGCTCGTCACGCTCGAGGACGGGGGCCGCATCGTCGCGCAGAAGGTGCTCGTCGCGTCGGGCCGCGTCGGCAACGTCGAGGCGCTGAACCTCCCGGCGGCGGGGCTCCAGGCGACCGAGCGCGGGCTCCTCAAGGTGAACGCCCAGTTCCAGACCTCCGTGCCGCACATCTACGCGGCGGGCGACGTGATCGGGTTCCCCGGCCTCGCCTCGGTCTCGATGGAGCAGGGGCGCGTCGCCATGAGCCACGCCTGCGGCGGCATCCTCAAGCAGCGCGTGTCCAACATCCTGCCGATGGGCATCTACACCATCCCCGAGCTCTCGTCGGTGGGCGAGACCGAGGAGACGCTGAAGGAGCAGGGGCGCCCCTACGTCGTGGGCCGCGCCAGCCTCGCCGAGAACGCGCGGGCGAACCTCGTGGGCGAGGCGGTCGGGTTCGTGAAGCTCATCGCCGACGCCGAGAACGGCCGCATCCTGGGCGTCCACTGCATCGGGCCGCACGCCTCCGAGCTCGTCCACACCGGCGCGGCGGTGATGTCCCACAAGGGCGACCTGCAGTACTTCATCGAGGCGGTGTTCAACTACCCGACCCTCGGGGAGGCCTACAAGTACGCCGCCTACGACGCGCTCGATCGGATGCGCGAGCGGCGCGAGGGGAACGTCTGGCCGTTCGAGCGGCCGACGTCGTCGCGGTCGCAGGTGCCGTAGCGGCTCGAGGCGGCGCTGCTCCTTCGCCGGGAGTCAGTCCTCGATCTGGTCGATCGGGATGTCGAGCAGCCTTCCGTTGGGGAGCATGTTCGGCGGCACGGGCTCGCCGGCGGTCGAGCGGCGGAGCCGCTCGCAGCGCTTGAAGTCGCCGTCGCAGTAGTACGACTGCCAGACGCGGAGCGACGACTTCATCGCGAAGGCCTTGTACAGCGGACATCCCGACACGCGAGCGCAGGCCATCTCTTCCTTCCCCGGCCGCGGGCGGGCGCCGACCGCTGCGCGCCCGTCCTCGATGCCGGGCGGATTCTAGCGCTCGATCGCGCCGGCGCCGCGACCCGCGAGGCGCGGCATGGCGTCGCGATCCGCGACGAAGTGGCCGCACACACCGTGAAGCGAGCGCAGGGACTCCGCTCGGGATGCGGGTGGATCTCGGCGCGCGGGACACACGGGCGCCTGGGGCCCCACCTCACCGGAGGCGAGGGACCTACCCGAGCCGCGCCCGCGCCTGCGCGAGCGCCGCGTGCACCTGCTCGAGCGCGCGCTTCGCGGCGGAGAGCTCGTCCCGCTCGCGGCGCAGCCGATCGAGCTCGCCGGCGAGCTGATCCCGCTCGCGCGCGAGCTCGCCGACGGCGCTGCGGAGGCGCGCGCTCTCGGTGGAGCCGGCGCGGAGCTCCTCGGAGAGCCGCTCGACCTCCTCCTCGCGCTCGGCGCGGAGCCGGCCCTCCTCGTCCGCCTTGCGCGTGACCTCCTCGAGCAGGCGCGCGCGCTCCTCGTCGAGGGCGGCCATCGCCTGCGCCCGGCGGAGGGCCTCGTCGCGCTCCTCCTCGAGCGCGGTCATCTCGCCGAGGAGGTCGGTGAGCACGCCGCGCTTCTCGGCGAGCTCCGCCTCCGCCGAGACGAGCCGCTCGGTGGAGGCGCGTGCCTCGCCCGCCGCGCGGCCGAGCTCGGTGCGCGCCTCTCCGAGGTCCGCCCGCAGCGCGTCCTCGCGCTCCCGGGCCCGCACGAGCTCGACCTCGAGGTCGCGGACGAGCGCGAGCACGCTCTCGGCGGCGCGGGCTGGATCGGCCGGGACGGGATCGACGCGGGGCGTGGGCCGGGCGGCCTCGGCGACGCGGCGCTTGATCTTCTCGAGGCGGTCGCGGCGGGAGAGGACGTCGTTCGCGGGATCGGGCGAGGGGGGGCTCGCGACGGCTCCCTCCCGTGCTTCGACGGCGGAGGCGCCACGCTCCGGAGGAGCGACCGCGGGCGCCGGCACCGGCGCCGGGGTGGGGGCCGGCGCGGACCGGGTCGCGGCTCGCGCCGGGATCGCGGCGGGCAGCTCCGCCTGGACCGGCTCCTCCATCGTCATCGCGGGGCTCGCGGTCTCCTCCGCGGTCTCCTCCGCCACGGTCGCCGCCATCGACGCGCTCACCTGCGCGGCCTCCTCGGCCGCCGCGGCAATGCCGGCGTTCGCGTCGGGCGCGGCGGCGGAGACGGCGCCGTTCTTGAGGCGGGGCCGCAGCTTCGGGACGTTGGCGTCGAAGGCCTTGCGCATGGCTACGCTCCTGCCGCGCCCGCCTCGGCGAGGCCCGCGCGGATGCGCCCGAGGATCTCGTTCTGGACCGCCTCGATGTCGGTCGCGCCCTTCGAGTCCGGGTCGTACCCGAAGATCGGGCAGCCCTCGGAGGACGCCTGGGCGAACTTGGTGCACTGGCGGACGACGGAGTCGAGCAGGTAGTCCGAGTAGTGCTGGCGGAGGGCGCCGAGCGCCTCGCGCGCGATCTTGAACGTCTGGTTGTAGGCGTTCACGACGATGAAGATGTTCTCGAGCTGGTGCGAGAGGTCCTGCTCGAGCCCCTGGATGGTCTCGAACAGGAGCCGGAGCCCGTCGTAGGAGAGGAAGTCGGCGAGGACCGGGATGACGAGGTCCGAGGCCGCCATGAGCGCGTTCAGGTTGAGGAGCCCGAACGAGGGCGGCGCGTCGAGCACCACGAAGTCGTACTTGCCCGCGACGCCCTGGAGCGCGTTCCGCAGCCGGAACTCGCGGCCGGCGAGCGGCATGAGCGCGAGGTCGATGGTGCTCATGGTGAGGTTCGCCGGGACGAGCGAGAGGTTCGGCATCCCCGTCGAGACGGTGACCTCGTCGAGCGGTCGCCTGCGGATGATCACGTCCTGCAGCGTGTGGGCGAAGCTCCCGCCCTCCTTGCCGAGGCACTTCGTCGCGTGCCCCTGGCTGTCGAGGTCGATCATGAGCACGCGGTAGCCGCGCTCCGCGAGCCGGTAGGCGTAAGACGACGAGAGGCTGGTCTTGCCCGTCCCGCCCTTGAAGTTGAGGAAGAGCTGGATGCGCGGCGGGAACGGCTCGGCCGGGCGGCGCAGCTTCTCGCGCAGCACGGGGAGGTCATCGGGGGCGAACCCGTCCCTCTTCCCGAGCGCGCCTTCGACCTGCTTCGCGGTCACGCCGACGATCTCGGCGAGGCGCTTCGCGGTGTAGCGGACGTTCTCCATTCCGTTCCCCTAGCACATGAACCAGCGCGCACCGCGCTGGACGAGGGTTCCGCGAGCCGCGAGGGCGGCGAGGGCGGTGTCGATGCGGGCAGGCTCGGCCTCGAGCATGCGCGCCAGATCGGCGGCGGTGCAGCCGCGGAGCGAGGCGCGGACCTCCGAGACGATCGCGGCGCCGAGGTCGCCGCTCGCGGCGGGCGCGGCGTCGCCGTCCTCGAGGGTGGCGACGGCGATTGCGGCGCGCGCGAGGAGCGCCGCCGGCGAGGCCACCTGCACCGCGGCCGCAGGGCGAGCGGGGCCCACGACGGAAGGCCGGGCGGTCGGGGTCCCCGGCCGGGTCGCGGCAGTCTGGGCCGTGGGCCGAGCTGCGGTCGCGGTCGCGGTTGGGGCCGCGGGCCGGGTCGCGGTCGGGCTCACTGCTCGTGCCGGGGTCGTGAGCCGGGTCTCGGTCACGACGCTCGGCGCCGTGGAGGGCAGCGACGCGAGGACGGCCGCGCGGAGCTCCTCCCCTCCCATCGCCGCGAGCTTCTCCGCGATCCTGCGCGAGGTGGCGCGCCGCGCCGAGGCGGGCGCATCGGCATCCACCTTCTCCCCGGCGAGCCGGCCGAGCGCGGTCGCGGCGGCGCGGCGCACGGACGCGTCGGGGTGCTCGAGCCCCCGCGCGAGCGCGCCCTGCGCGCGGGCGGTGGGGCGGCCGGAGAGCGCTGCCGCAGCGGCGCGCGCGACGCCGCGATCCGGGTCGGAGAGCGCGGCGGCGAGGGCCTCCTCGGCGCGGCCGCCCGGGGCGAACCCGAGGAGGATCGCCGCGCGGCGGCGCACGATGGGGCTCGGATCGCCGAGCGCCGCGGAGAGCCGCTCCTCGGCGCCGTCCGCCGCGACGGCCGCGAGGGCCTCGAGCGCCGCGACGCGCACCGCCGGACGCGCGTCCTCGAGCGCGCGCGCCGCGAGGTCGGCCGCGAAGGGCTCCTTGAAGCGTGCGAGCGCGGCGAGCAGCGCGGCCTTCACCTCGGCCTCCGGCTCGCGCCCGAGCGCGGCGGCGAGCAGCGGCGCGGCCGCCTTCGAGCCGAGCGCCTCCAGCGCGCGGACGGCGCGCAGGCGGCGGCCCGCCTCGGGGGCGGAGAGATCGTCCAGGGAGCGCTCGTAGAGCGCGCGATCGGCGCGCGTGCCGAGGAGCGCCTTCATCTGGTCGCTGTCGCGCGCGGTGAGGCCCATGCGGCCGCCGGAGGCGAAGCGGTCGGCGACCATGGAAACGGACTCCGGCCCCGTCCGGCCGTCGAGGGCCTGCCGCGGCGAGGCCCTGCGCTCGGGCACGGCCTCGTGCGCCGCCGGGGCGGAGAGGTCGACTCCGGCCGTGCGGCCGAGACCGGCCGCCTCGGCGGCCGCCTTCCAGGCGCGGAGCGTCTCGATCTCGGCGCGCAGCTCGGCGATGAAGCCGGCGAGGTCCGCGCCGCCCTCCTCGGGGCCGGGCGCGCCGTCGGCGCCGGTGGCCCCGGTCAGGCGCGCGCGCTCGACGAGCCCGCCGAGGAGCCGTTCGCGCTCCTCCTGGAGCAGCCGCACGCGCTCCTCGAGCTCGTCCACCCGGGCCTGCGCGTCGCCGCGCTGGCCGCGCTCGGCCGCGAGGGCCTGCTCGAGATCGACCTCGCGCCGCCGCGCCTGGGCGGCGTCGCCGCGCGCGCGCTCCGCGGTGGTGCGCGCCGCGGCGAGCTCGCTCTCGAGCTGGGAGACGCGGCACTCGAAGAACACGATCTTCTCGAGCGCGCTGCGGAGGAACTCCTCCGGCTCGACGATGGTCTTCGCCCCTTCCACCCCGTCCATTCGCCCGCCCTGCCCCATCGCCGTCGAAGATCCCGTCCTGATCCCAGGATCTTGCGGAGATATCGCAGCTTACGAGATCGGGATCCGGGTGGCAAATTGTTGACGGCCGCGCGTTCCCGGTGATCTGGGTCGGTTCACGCTGCGTGGCCGCCGGCCGCCGTCTCGAGGCCGTGCGCGCTCGGTCCCCGCTCCTCGCGCCAGAGGAGGAACGAGAAGACGAAGCCGGCAGTGGCGAGCGCGGCGAGCATCCACATCGCCGGGAGCCAGCCCGCGGGGTGCTGCGGGGACGCGCCCGCGGCGTCGTTCGCGGCGCCGATGCCCCAGCTCATCCCTGCCCAGCCGATCTGCTGGCAGAACGTCATGAGCGCGTACGCCGAGCCGAGCCGCGCGTCGGGCACGAGGTAGGTGACCGCCGGCCACAGCACCGCCGGCACGAGCGCGAAGGAGAGGCCGAGCATCCCCATCGAGAGCTCGAGCGGCGCCCGCGTGTACGCCATGAGCAGGAACGGCGGCACGAGCAGCGCCGAGCCGATGGTCATGAGCAGCGCGCGCTTGCCGATGCGATCCGCGAGGAGCCCGAAGAGCGGCATGCCGACCATCGACACCGCGGGCAGCCAGCTCTTGAGCGTGCCGGCCTGGTCGGGCGCGACGCCGTGCGCCTGGATGAAGAACAGGTTCGCGAAGGTGCGGAACGGGAAGATGGTCGCGTAGAACGCCACGCAGAGCCCGACCACCCACCAGTAGCCGCGGCTGAAGCGGACGAGGTCCTTCCAGACGAGCTTGTCGGTGTGGCCCGCGGTCGCGACGCCGTAGCGGCGCGCCGCGCTCGTCTCGAGCGTGGCGTACACGATCGCGAAGACGAACCAGAGGAGGCCGAGCGCGGCGGCGAGGAGGAGCGGCGGCTGCCAGTCGTGGAAGAGCCCCTTCGCGAAGCTCGGTGACTTGTCGGCGGTCCACGAGCCGAGCCGGGCGATGAGGAGCTGCACCGCGAGCGCGAAGGAGATCTCCTTCCCCTTGAACCAGCGCCCGACCACGGTCGTCGCCGCGACGATGAAGAGCTCCGAGCCGACGCCGAGCACGAAGCGGCCCGCCGCCATGGCGATGGCCGGCGAGCCGGGCACGAGCGCGGGCAGGAAGGCGATGAGCGCGCTCCCCGCCGCGCCGACGGCGCCGAAGAGCACCGCGGAGCGCGCGGTGCCGAGCCGGTCGATGAGCATCCCGCCGCCGATGAGCGTGAGCAGCGCCGCGACGTTGTAGGCGGTGTCGAGGAGCCCGATCTGCTGGTCGGTGAAGTGGAGCTGCTCCTGCAGGAAGGGGGTGACCGGGTACAGCGCGTCGAAGACGTAGTAGTTCCCGAACATCGCGACGCTGCACGCGAGGAGCACGAGCCAGCGGAACGCCCCGGACGGCTTCACCGGGGCGAGGGTCTTGGCGTCGGTCATGGGCGCGCAAGATAGCGCGGACACCGGCTGCGGACCACGCCGGCGGCGAGGCCCGAGATCGGTCAGACCGTCACGTCACGGTTGGACCGGCGGAGCGGCGTCGCTCCCCTGGCCCCGGCGCTCGGCGTAGCGCCGCTCCTCGCCCGCGCCGAGCTCGCCGTCCTCCGCGCGCCAGAGGGTCGACTCGACGGGAGCCGCGGTGGATGGGGCGGGCTCGAGCGGCTGCGCGCGCGCGGCCGTCCCCGCCGCCCGCGCCGCCGCGAGCCCGGCGAAGACCGCGTGCGCCTCCGGCGGCGTCGCTACCCCCGGGAAGCCGGGCGGCGCCGGGATGCGCCAGGACGCTGGCATCTCGCCCTCCGCCAGCTCGATGAGGTCGCGATCCGTGCGCGCGATCACGAGCGCGCCGTCCCGCATGCCGCGCACCTCGTCGTAGCGGAACACGTAGTCGCTGCGGAAGAGGATCGGGAACCCCTTCGACGCGTCGAAGCCCCAGTCGTACACGTGCTTCACCCGCCCGAGGGATTTCCCCTCGAGGTCCCGCACGCGCTGCCCGACGCGGACGCCGTTCCGTTCCTTCATGAGTCACGAGGTAGGGACGGCGCACACGCCCGGCCACTCGCACGCGGGTCGCGTCGCGACGGGCGTCTCGCCGCCGCAGCGTGGATCGAGCGCCGGGCAGCCCGCCCGCTCACGCGCGCTTGATGCGCGCCGCGCGGATCTTCGTCACCTTGCGGGGGTCGCCCTCCGCGACGGTGAAGACCCAGCCTCGCCAGAAGAACCGGTCGCCCTTGGCGGGGATGGCGCCCGCGAGCGAGTTGAGGAAGCCGGCGACGGTCTCGAAGCCCTGGTCCTCCGGGACGGCGGCGGCGGCGGCGGCGTTGAACTCGGAGATGGGCGTCGCACCGAGCACCGTGAACGTGCCGTCGCCGTGCACCTCGACGCTCCGCCCCTCCTCCTGCTCGAACTCGTCGCCGATCTCGCCGACGATCTGCTCGAGCACGTCCTCGAGCGTGCAGACGCCCATGATGCCGCCGTACTCGTCCACCACGAGCGCCATGTGGAGCCGGCGGCGCTGCATCTCGCGGAGGAGCTGATCCACCGGCTTCGACCAGGGGACGAAGTGGGCCGGGCGGAGGATGTCGCGGAGCACGATGAGCTCCGGGTGGGCGAGCATCGGGACGAGGTCGCGGGCGTGGAGGACGCCGAGCACGTGATCGAGGGTCCCGCGGTAGATCGGCATCCGCGAGTGCCCCTCCTCCGCCATCATGCGGAGGATCTCGGAGACCGGCGTGTCCACGTCGAGCGCGACCAGGTCGGTGCGCGGCACCATCACGTCGCGCGCGATCTTGTCGCGGAACTCGAAGACCGCGTGGATGAGCTCCGTCGTCGTCGCGCCGCCCGCGCCGTGGGCGCGCGCGTACTCGGAGAGCGCGCGCTCCATCTCGTCGAGCGGCGGCGGCGGGTTCGAGAAGCGGGCGTTCTTGCCGGCGGCGAGGCCTACGAGCACCGCCGCCGGCCGGGCCAGGGCGCGCAGGAGGACGAACGGCGGCGCGAGGGCGAGCGCGAGGATCTCACCGTGCGCCGCGCCGAGGCCGCGCGCGCCCGCGGCGAGGGGGAGGGAGAGGAGCACCACCCCGCCGGC
>NZ_JALCZC010000096.1:0-16220 GCF_022690805.1 Anaeromyxobacter sp. SG66 | reverse complement strand
GCCCGCGAGGCCGGGCTCGTCCCCGAACGCGCGCGCGACGCGGGCGGCCTCGGGGGCGCGGCCGAGCACGCTCACCAGCGGCAGGACGGCGAGGGGCACGAGGGTCGCGATCGCGCCGGCGAGGGGGACGCCGTCGGGGCCCCAGGCCGGGAAGAGCAGGAAGGCCGCCGCGAGACCCGCGGCGATCGCGGCCCACGCCCCCGCGCGCGTCGCGCGCCGCCAGAAGAGGCCGTAGACGAAGGGCGCGAGGAACACCGCCGACAGCGTGCCCCAGCTCATCACCATGAGGTTCACGATGACGGCGGGCTTCGCGAGCGCGATGGCGAGCGAGAGCCCCACGAACACCGCGCAGAGCCCGCGCAGCACGGCCATCTGGTGCCGCGGCGTGCGCTCCCGGCCGGCGATCGCGCCGTAGAGGTCGATGCCGATCGCCGAGCTGGAGACGAGCACGAGCGACGACAGGCTCGACATCGACGCCGAGAAGACCATGAGCACGATCACCAGCACGAGCGCCTCGGGCAGCCCGGAGGTCGTGATGAAGTGCGGCATGATCTTGTCCCAGATCGGCCCCGACGGCCCCATGAGCTCCGGCGGCAGGCGCGCCCCGTAGCGGAGGTGCGTGAGCGCCCCGCTGTAGTACGCGCCGAAGGCCATGAAGAGGGCGAAGACGCCGGCGATGACGAGCGCGCGGCTGACGTCGGCGCGCGAGCGGATCGAGTAGAACTTCTGGACCATCTGCGGGAGCGCCCAGGGTCCGAGGCTCGTGATGAGCACGAGCGCGGCGAGCGTGAGCCAGCCGGGCACGGCGAGCGCGAGCGGCGTCCCCGCCCCGACGTGCTTGACCGCGACGAGCCCTGGCGCCATCGCGGCGGGATCCCCGAGGAGCCGCCGCGTGGCCTCGACGAACCCCCCGGCCTCCGGGCGGTGCGCGAGCAGCCACACCATGATCATCACGCCGGCGAACTCGACGATGCCGCGCAGGAAGTCGCTCACGGCGACGGCGAAGTAGCCGCCCATCACGAGGTACACGGCGGTGATGGCGGTGAGGAGGTAGAGCGCCGTCTCGTAGCGGATGTGGAGCGTCAGCTCGAACAGGTACGAGAGCCCCATCAGCACGGACGCGGAGTAGGGGACGAGGAACACGAAGACCACGAGCGCCGCGACCACCTGGAGCGCGCGCGAGCCGTACCTCGCGGCCAGGAGCTGCGGCATGGTGATCGCGTCGAGCCGCGCCGTCATCTCGCGCGTGCGGGCGGCGAGGAGCTTCCAGGCGAGGACCGTCCCGACCACGACGTTGCCGAGGACGATCCAGAGCGTGTGGATCCCGAAGCCCCAGCCGAGCTTGCCGGCGTAGCCGATGAACAGCACCGCCGAGAAGTAGGTCGTGCCGTAGGCGAACGCGCTCATCCACGGCCCGAGGCTGCGGCCGCCGATGAAGAAGTCGTGCACGTCCCGCGTGCGGCGCATGGCGAGCCAGCCGACGACGAGCATCGCGACCACGTACGCGACGACGATCCCCACGTAGACCCAGGAAGGCATGCCCCGCATGGTAGTCGGGCGACACTCATCCGTGAACACCCGGTGAGCGGGGGAGGGATGCCGGCGGGAGCTATGCTCCGCGGCGCAGGGGCGCAGCCCCGGCGAAGGGGCGCCGGACGACGGGCCGATTCGCGAATCACGCGGCGAGGTCGTCCAGCTCGGCAGCACACCACGGCGGGAGGTTCATCGCGTGCCACGCACCATCATCGAGCCGTTCCGGATCAAGTCCGTCGAGCCCATCCGCATGACCACTCGGGAGGAGCGGGCGCGCCTGCTCGAGGCGGCGCACCTCAACCCGTTCAACCTGCGGGCCGAGGACGTGCTCCTCGACTTCCTCACCGACTCCGGCACCGGTGCGATGTCGGCGCACCAGTGGGCGGCGCTCGTCGAGGGGGACGAGAGCTACGCCGGGGCCCGGAGCTTCTTCCGGTTCGAGCGGGCGGTGCAGGAGCTCACCGGCTACCCGCACGTCATCCCCACGCACCAGGGCCGCGCGTCGGAGCGGATCCTGTTCTCGGTCGCGACGAAGCCGGGCGACGTCGTCCCCTCGAACACGCACTTCGACACGACCCGCGCGAACCTCGAGTACGACGGCGTCGAGCCGCTCGACCTCGTGGTGCCCGAGGGGCTCGAGCCGAGGAGCCGCCACCCCTTCAAGGGGAACATCGATCTCGGCAAGGTCGAGCGCCTGCTCGCGGAGCGCGCGGACCGGGTGCCGTTCGGCATGATCACCCTCACGAACAACTCGGGCGGCGGACAGCCCGTCTCGCTGGAGAACGTCCGCGCCTACGCGGCGCTGCTCCGCAGGTATGGCAAGCCGCTCGTGCTCGACGCCTGCCGCTTCGCCGAGAACGCCATGTTCGTGAAGCTGCGCGAGCCCGGCCAGGCGGACCGCACGCCCCGCGAGATCGCGCGGGAGATCTTCTCGCTCGCCGACGGCTGCCTCGTGTCGGCCAAGAAGGACGGGCTGGCCAACATCGGCGGCTTCATCGCGCTGCGGGACGAGCGCTGGGTGGAGACGGCGCGGAACCTCCTCATCCTGACGGAGGGGTTCCCCACCTACGGCGGCCTCGCCGGGCGGGACCTCGAGGCGATCGCCGTCGGGCTCGAGGAGGTCCTGCACGAGGACTACCTCCGCTACCGGCTCCGCACCGCCGAGTACCTCGGCGAGAAGCTCCTCGCCGCCGGCGTCGCCATCGTGGAGCCCACCGGCGGCCACGCCGTCTACCTCGACGCGCGGAGCTTCCTCCCGCACCTCTCGCCCGCCGACTATCCGGCCTGGTCGCTCTCGGCCGCGCTCTACCTGGAGGGCGGCATCCGCGGCGTGGAGATCGGCTCGGTCATGTTCGGCAAGCGGCTCGACGACGGCTCCGAGACCTACCACCCGCTCGAGCTGGTGCGGCTCGCCTTCCCGCGCCGGGTCTACACCCAGAGTCACTTCGACTTCGCGGCCGAGGTGATCTGCGAGCTCAAGGCGAAGGCGCACGAGGTGCGCGGGGTGCGCTTCACCCACCAGGCGAAGTACCTCCGCCACTTCACGGCGGAGTTCCGCTGGGCGTGAGCCGTGGTAGCTCGAGGCGTTACTTCGGGACCTTCCGGTCGAACTCCCGCACGTCCTCCGCCGTGGGCGCGGCGCTCGGGTCGGTCTCCTGCGCCGGCGCCGCGGCGAGAGCGGGCCTCGCCGGCTCCGCCGCCGCGGCGAGCGGGATCGCCGGCGGGATGAGGCGCGTCTCGGGCTCGCGCGGCTTCGAGCAGGCGGACGCCGCCGCGATGGCGGCGAGCAGGGTGACGGGGACGAGCGGCAGGTAGATGCGGGACATCGGGGCTCCTCGGTGCTGCGGGTTCGAGGCACGCGAGTGCAGCCGGCGTGCCCGCGCGAGGGGCCGCGCGCGGACGGGCGAATCGGCGGCGCGGTGGACGGTGGGACACGGCCGGCGTGTCCTCACGCCCACGGCCGCCGTTCCCCGGGCAGGGCGACGCCGTCGAGGGCGCGGATCGGGTATTCATGGCGCCCTCACGTGTTCCTCTCCCTCTCCAAGCTCCTCGACCTCGCGGTCGCGCCCCTCACCTGGACCCTGGTCCTGCTCCTCGGCGCGGCCCTCTTCCACCGCCGCCCGCGCGCGCCGTGGGCGCTCGGGCTCGCCGCGGTCGCAGTGCTCGTCGCCCCGTCGCTCGCTCCGGTGGCCAACGGGATCCAGCGCTTCGCGGAGGCGGGCGCCGAGCGCACCTTCCGCCCCGAGGTCGTCTACGACGCCGCCATCGTGCTCGCCGGGCAGGTGGACGCCGACGCGTCGCGGGAGAGCGGCGAGACCGAGCTCCAGGACGCGGTCGACCGCGTCCTGCGCGGGCTCGAGCTCTGGCGGGCGGGGCGGGTCCGGCACCTCCTCGTCTCCGGCAGCCCGGTCGAGCTTGCGCCGGGCGAGCCGTCCGAGGCGGAGCGGCTGCGCGACGCGCTCGTCCGGTGGGGCGTGCCCGCAGCGGCGATCGTGATCGAGCCGCGCAGCCGCAACACGCGCGAGAACGCCATCGAGTCCGCGCGCCTCGTCGCGGCCCACGGGTTTCGCTCGCTCCTCCTCGTCACGAGCGCCGCGCACGTGCCTCGCGCGCTCGGCTGCTTCCGCGCCGTCGGCCTGTCACCGGACGTGCTGCCGGTCGACCGGCGCGCGGGGCGGGGCGGGAGCTGGCTGCCGCGGGCGGGCGCGCTCGCGCAGAGCACGAAGGCCCTGCACGAGCTCGCGGGGAGGGTGGTCTACCGCCTCGCCGGTTACAGCCGGTGAGGCGAGCGACCGCGAGCGCTACGCGACGCGGTCGGCGGCGACGCGTGCGGTGAGCGCGGGCGCGGCGCGCGAGGGGGCGAGCGAGGCGAGATCGCCGTGCGTGCGGGCGACGTGGATGTCGATCCAGCGCGGCAGCCAGGAGGTGAAGCGGACCTCCTGCAGCGCGACGAGGCCCCGCCGCGTGACGCTGTCCACGAGCTCGTCGAGGTCGGAGAGGAAGCGCTCGTGCTCGTGCGCGTGGCGCGCGAGGCTCCTCGCGCCGGCCTGGCGGAGCTTCGCCTCCTCCTCGATGAACTGGGCCTCGGCGGCGACCCGCAGCAGCTCGAGTCTCGTCACCGCCTCGTCCACGCGTCCGGCGCGCACGGTCTCTACGAGGCGATTGGTGCGGTGCAGGAGATCGCGCTGCTTCGCGTCGATCGAGTCGATCCCAACCGCGTGACCCGAGTGCCACTGAATCCACATGAGGCGCGCCTCCTGCCGTGGGAGCTCCGGTGCGTCGGAGCCGTGTGTCGAGTGGGAAAGGTCTCGCGAATTACCACGTCGGCCCCATGCGGCGCGAGGCCGCACCCGAGATTTCTAGACATCGCGCTCGAACCGCCGTGTTCCCGCGGGTCTCGCGATCTAGACCGCAATACTCGGCAATGCGCTCGATTCGAGAGTCGGTAGAAGACCGCTCCGCTCGATCTCGGAGATCCTGGCGGGCGGCCGAGCGGGCGATCTGGGTGTAGTACGTACGGTGAACCACCTCGCCTCGCCCGTTCATCACGGAGGGTGAGGTGCGCGGCTCACCGCAGTGGGTGCAGGTGGTCGACGACGCCGCGGCCCCGCCCGACGGCGTAGGACCGCCTGAGCCCCTCCGTCAGGTAGGCCTTCGCGGCGCGCACCGCGTCGAGCAGCCCGTCGCCGAGCGCCAGGCGCGCGCAGATCGCCGCGGAGAGGGTGCAGCCGGTGCCGTGCGTGTTCTCGGTCTCGACGCGCGCCGCAGGCAGCTCGACGACGTCCTCGCCGTCGAAGAGCACGTCGACGGGGTCGCCCTCGAGCGCCCCGCCCTTCACGAGCACGGCCCGCGCGCCGAGCGCGGCGAGGTCGCGCGCGGCGGCGCGCATGGCGCGGACGTCTCGAACCGGGCGCCCGAGCAGCGCGGCGGCCTCGTGCAGGTTCGGCGTGACGAGCGTCGCGCGCGGGAACAGGCGCTCGACGTAGGCGCGCTCGGCCGCCGCGTCGAGCAGCGCGTCGCCGCTCTTCGCGACCATCACCGGATCCACCACGAGCGGTCCCAGCGGCAGCCGCGCCGCCGCCTCGGCGACGGCCGCGATGATCCCCGCGTTCGCGAGCATGCCGGTCTTCGTCGCGGCGACAGGCATGTCGGTCGCGACCGCCTCGATCTGCGCCACCACCATGGCGGGCTCGAGCGCCACCCAGGCCGTGACGCCGATCGAGTTCTGCGCGGTGACGGCGGTGAGCGCCGAGGTGCCGTGGAGGCGGTGGGCTGCGAACGTGCGGAGGTCCGCCTGGACGCCGGCGCCGCCTCCGGAGTCGGAGCCGGCGATGGTGAGGGCCACCTTCATGGCGCGGCAACATAACCGAAAGCCCCCGCCCGGGCGGGCCCATGTCGGCGGCCGCCCGCCCGCGGCCCACCGGGGGGCGGGGCCCGGGGTCCCGGCGCGCCTAACATGCAGCGGTGACGCGCCGCTTCCTCTGCCTGCACGGCCACTTCTATCAGCCGCCGCGCGAGAACCCCTGGATCGAGGCCATCGAGGTCCAGGACTCCGCCGAGCCGTTCCACGACTGGAACGAGCGGATCGCCGTCGAGTGCTACGCGCCGAACGGCGCGGCGCGCCTCAAGAGCGCGGAAGACCGCATCGTCGACATCGTCAACAACTACGTCCACCTGTCGTTCAACTTCGGGCCGACCCTGCTCGCGTGGCTCGAGCGCGAGCGGCCGGACGTTCACGCGCGGGTCGTCGAGGCGGATCAGAAGAGCGTCGATCGGCGCGCGCACGGGAACGCGCTCGCGCAGGGCTACAACCACGCGATCCTCCCGCTCGCGTCGCCGCGCGACCGGCGCACGCAGATCCGATGGGGCATCGCCGACTTCCGCCGCCGCTTCGGGCGGGCGCCCGAGGGCTTCTGGCTGCCCGAGACCGCCGCGGACACGCCCACGCTCGAGGCGCTCGCGGAGGAGGGGATCCGCTACACGGTGCTCTCGCCCTACCAGGCGCGGCGCGTGCGTCCGCCGGGCGGCGAGTGGCTCGACGCGACGGACGCGCGCTTCGATCCCACCCGGCCCTATCGCGTGCGCGCGGGGCAGCGCGAGCTCGCCGTGTTCTTCTACGACGGGCACATCGCCCGCGACCTCGCCTTCGGCGACGCGCTCTCGTCCCCCGACGCCCTCATCCGCCGCCTCGAGGGCGGCTTCGATCCCGGCCGCGGGCACGACGAGATCCTCACCATCGCCTTCGACGGCGAGACGCTCGGCCACCACAAGAAGGGCGGGGACGAGGTCCTGGCGGCGGCGCTGCGCCTCCTCGGCCGGCGCGACGACCTCGAGCTCGTGAACCTGGGGCAGGCGCTCGACCGCATGGAGCCGGAGTGGGAGGCGGAGATCGCGGAGGGCTCGTCCTGGAGCTGCGCGCACGGGATCGAGCGGTGGCGCTCCGACTGCGGCTGCAACGCGGGGGCCGAGCCGGGCTGGACACAGGCGTGGCGCGCGCCGCTGCTCGCCGCGCTCGAGACGCTGCGCGGTGCGCTCGGCGACGTGTTCGAGCGCGAGGCCATGGGCCTGCTCACCGATCCCTGGGGCGCGCGCGACCGGTACGTCGAGGTCGTGCTCGATCCGGATCGGCGCGAGGCGGACGAGTTCCTGCGCCGCGAGGCCGGGCGGCCGCTCGGGGCAGACGAGACGGTGAAGGCGCTCCGCCTCCTGGAGATGCAGCGGCAGGCGCTCCTCATGTTCACGAGCTGCGGCTGGTTCTTCGCGGAGCTCTCCGGGATCGAGACGGTCCAGGTGATGAAGTACGCGGCGCGCGCGATCCAGCTGGTCCGCGACGCGTCCGGCGTGGACCTCGAGCCCGCGTTCGTCGAGGCGCTCGCGCGCGCCCCGTCCAACGTCCCCGCCCTCGGCGACGGGCGGCGGGTCTACGAGAGCCTCGTCCGCCCCAGCGTGGCGTCGCTCGAGGGCGTCGGCGCGCACCTCGCCATCGCGAGCACGGTGCGCGAGATGCCTCCGGACGGTCAGCTGTTCTGCTTCCGCTACCGGCTCGAGTCCGCGCGCCGGGCGCAGTCCGGGCCCGCGACGCTCGCCGTCGGGCGGATGCACCTCGAGAGCGTCATCACGCGAGAGACCGTCGACGCGCTGTACTGCGTCGTCCACTTCGGCGCGGCGGACTTCCGCTGCGGGCTCGTGCCGTACCCGGGCGCCGAGGCGCAGGCGGAGGTCGAGCGGATCCTCTTCGCGCAGCTCGAGCGCATCTCCTTCGCCCGGCTCCTGCGCGAGGTGGATCGCGCGTTCCCGGGGCGCGACTACGCCCTGCGCGACCTGTTCCTCGACGAGCGCCGCCGCGTGGCGGGCGTGCTGCTCGAGGGGACGATGCGCCGGTACGAGGACGACTACCTGCGGGTGTTCGAGGACAACCGGCGGCTCATGGAGTTCCTGCGGGAGATCGACTCGCCGGTGCCGACGCCGCTCAGGGTCGCCGCGGACGTGACGCTCACCCGCCGCATCCTCGACGTCACGGCCCGCGCGCGGGCGGGCGCGGTGAGCATCGAGGAGGGGATCGCCGAGCTCCTCGCGACCGTCCAGCTCGCCAGCGCGCTGGGCGCGCACTTCGACGTCGTGAGGGTTCGCCGCGAGGTCGAGGAGCTCGTGCGGACGCGCCTCGAGGCGCTCGTCGCGGGGCGCGGCGGTCCGGCGCGCGCAGACGAGCTCATCGCGATCCTCGAGCTCGCGCGGCGCGTCGGGCTCTGGCTCGACCTCTGGGAGCCGCAGAACCGCTTCTGGGAGTGGGCGGGCACGCGCGGGATCACGCTCGACCGGGAGCGGACCGCCCGGCTCGCGCGGCGGCTCTGGTTCGACGAGCGGACGCTCCTCGTCCGCGCCGGGTACGCCCCGCGCCGGACCGAGGCGCCGCCCGCGCTCCGCTGATCCCGCTGCGAGGCCGCTCGCGCCGGCGCCTGGGCGACCACATCGCCTCCGTCCGCCCCACCACGGCGAGCGTCGCGCTCGCGCGGCGCCCCCGTGTAGAATCCGCCGCCCGGCGGCTCCTCGCCGGCGTGAGGAGGCTCGAGGCGCATGACGAAGACGGAGCGGACGGTCGCGCTGTACGTGGCGGCGAGCATCACCGGTGCGCTCGCCCTCGCGCTCCTCCAGGCGATCGCGGGCGGCGTGCTCACCCGGGCGCTGGAGCTGTCCGAGGACTCGATCTGGCGCGGCCTCGGCGTGGCGCGGTTCGGCCTCTTCAAGCTCGGGCTCTTCTTCGCGGTGTTCGGCGTCCTCTGGCTCGTGCTCCGCGGCGAGAGCCTCGCGCGGCGCGTCGGCGCCGGGCTCCTCGCCACCGCCGTGCTCGGGTGGGTCGGGAAGGAGCTGGTGTTCGAGGACCGCGGTCTCGCCGCGCTCTACGTGCTGCTCGGCCTCGCGGCCACGCTCGCGTCCGCGTTCGAGGCCTGGCGCCGGTGGGCGGCGGCGGGTGTCCTCGGGCTCGTGGTCGCCGCGACGGCGCTCGCCTCGCAGGGCGACTCGCTCGTCGAGGGCCGGAACTTCTTCGCTGCGATCGTGGTGGGCGTGCTCTTCTGCGCGCCGGCGATCGCCTGGGTGGCCGCGACGGGCGAGGCGGTCGACCGCGCCGGCGTGGCGCTCGATCGCTGAGGCCAGCTCGCCCGGGACCAACCCACCGTTGATTCCCGGCGTCTTCGGGGAGACGATGCGCGGGCATGACGACGCTCGTCGCGCTGACCGCCGTGCTCCTCGCGTCCGGCCCCGTGCCGGCCGCGCCGATCGAGCCTCCCCCGCCCGCGCCGCCGGCTTCTCCCACGCGCGCACCGCCCGCCGTCGTGGTCCACGGCGGCGCGGGGAGCGCGCGCGTCCGGATGGACGCGACGGGAGCGTCCGCGCAGCGCGGCCTCGAGGTGCTGCGCGAGGGCGGCTCCGCGCTCGACGCGGCGATCGCGGCGGTGGTGCGGCTCGAGGACGACTGCCGGTTCAACGCGGGCACCGGCGCGAACCTCCGGATGGACGGGAAGACCGTGCAGATGGACGCGGCGGTGATGGACGGGGCGACGGGTGGGTTCGGGGCGGTGGCGGCCATCGAGCGGGTGAAGAACCCGGTGCTCGTCGCGCGCAAGGTGCTCGAGACGCCGCACCTCCTCATCGTGGGCGACGGCGCGACGCGGTTCGCCCGCGCCATGGGTTTCCGGGATCACGACCCCGTCTGCCCGGAGAGCCGCGCCCGCTACGAGCGGGTCCGCCGGATCCTGTCGGGCAAGGAGCAGGGGACGGTCCCGGCCTGGCGCCGTTACGACTGGCGCAAGGCGTGGAACTTCCCGGGGCCGATCCCGGCGGCGCTGAAGGAGGCGCTCGGGACGCCCGACACCGTCGGCGCGGTGGCGCGCGACGCGGAGGGCCGCTTCGCCGCCGCGATCAGCACCGGGGGCACGACGATCACCTTCGACGGGCGGGTCGGTGACGTCCCCATCTACGCGGCCGGCATCTACGCCGGCTCACACGGCGCCGTCGCGTGCACGGGCAACGGCGAGGACATCGTGAAGCGGCTCGTCGCGAAGACCGTCTACGACGATCTCGCGCGCGGGGCGCCCGCGCAGGAGGCGGTGGAGCGCGCGCTCGAGGCGTTTCCCCCCGAGGTGGACCTCGGGGTCGTCGCGCTGTCCGCGGACGGCGAGGGCGGCGGCTGCAACTACTCGGCGGAGCGGAAGGCGTTCGACCGCCGCTACCGCGAGAACATGGCCTGGAGCGTGGCCCGGTGAGCGCGTCCGCGCAGGCGAGGAACGCGCCGTCACGAAACCGTCACACTTCACGGCCTTTGCCTGGCGCGCCGCGCGGGTCTAGGCTGCGCGCCGTGCCGGGGGGCAAGTCTAGGGGAGACGTCATCGCGACGGCGCTCGCGAGGTGGATCGGGCCAGACACGGCCCGCGCCGTGGTGCGTACGTTCTCCGATCGCGTGCTCGGCCTGAGACCGGACGAGATCGGCCCCGAGGACGTGCCGCGGCTCCTCGAGTCGCTCCGCCCCATGCTGCGAACGCTGCTCGGGCAGGGGCCAGCGGAGCACGTCCTCGCCGAGCTCGAGGAGGCGCTCCGGTGAGCATGCGCTACGGATGGCTCGCCGCGATCCCCGTCGCGGGCGCCCTCGCGGTCGCCGCGCTCGCGCTGACGACCGGCCGGGAACCCGAGCTCTGGTTCGCGACCCAGCTCGTCACCCAGTCGCTCGCGACCGTCGGGTGCCTGGCCGCCGCCGCGGCGTTCGAGCGGCGTGACTTCATGTTCCGCGCCTGGCTCTTGTCGGCCGTGTCGTTCCTCCTGCCGGTGGTGAACAAGCTCACCACGGGCCCGCACGGCGACTGGCTCGTGGGCCCCGAGCCGACCTGGCTTCAGGTCGGGTACATCCTCGCGGTGAACGTCGCCGCCGTCGGCAGCGCGCTCCTCTTCGTCGCCGCCTTCTTCCGCGCGGGGCTCGCGCTCACCGGCTCGCGGGTGCAGGGCGCGCTCGACGGCGCCGCGGTCTTCGTCGTGGGGCTCGGGCTGGGGATCCCCACGCTCCTGCGCGACGCCGCCGACGCGCTCGTCGCGGGCGGCGCCTCGCAGGCGTTCTTCGACGCGGTCTCGGTCGCGGGCGACGTCATCTGCTTCGTGCTGGTCGCGCCGCTGTTCCGGATCGCGCGGCAGTTCCGCGGCGGCGCGCTGCAGTGGCCCTGGGGGCTGCTCGCCGCCTCCAACCTGTGCTGGCTCTTCTACGACGCGGCGGCGACCGGCGCGCGGGTCGCGGGCTCGGACGCGCTTCACTCCGTGAGCGAGGTGGTGCTCGCGCTCGCGAGCCTCAGCGCGCTCTCGGCGGCGCTCGCCCACCGGCAGGTCGTCGCGGACTCCCGCCGCGCTCCCGCGCCCTCGCGCTCCGACCCGTGACCGGGACGCGGGCGGGAGGCGCCCGTGTCACGGAGCGCACTTTCCTGATAGCGTAAGTCGCCCGATGACGCGCCCCGTTCACCCGGGCGTCGGAGGGGACCCGCCGCCTTCCCAGAACGGCGTCGTCCTCGCCCGCGCCGTCGCCTTCTTCGTCGCGTACCTCCTCCTCTGCAGAGCGGGGGACGCCTTCTCCGCCTACCCGGGCGCGTTCGCGACCTACTGGCCGCCGGTCGGGCTGCTCGCGGGTGCCCTCCTCCTGGGCGGTCGCGGCCGCGAGCGGCTCGCGCTCGTGGGCGCCGCGATCGCGGCCGAGATCGTCGCGAGCGGCGCGACCGGCCGCAGCGCCGCCCTCGTCACCGTCAACGTCGTCGTGGACCTCCTCGACGCCGCCCTCGCGGCGGCGCTCGTGTCGAGGCTCGCCGGACCGCGGCGGCCGACGGCCAGCGTGCGCGGCGTCGCCGCGTTCGTGCTGCTCGGGGCGCTCGCCGCGCCGCTCGCGCCGTCCGCGCTGGGCGCGGCGAGCGCCATGGCGCACTACGGCTGGTCGGGGACGGTGCAGTTCCTCCACGTGTGGCGGGCCTGGTGGACGGGCGACGCGCTCGGGATCCTGGTGTTCGCGCCGCTCGTCGTGTCCTGGATGCCCGGCCGGCGGCGGCTGCGCCCGCTCGCCCTCTCGCGCGCGGTCGAGGCCGCCGTCGTGGCCGCAGCGCTGGGCGGGTCGGCGGTGCTCGTCTTCGCGGGCGGCACGCGGCTCGAGCGGAGCTACCTCCTCCTGCCGCCGCTCGTCTGGGCGGGCTCGCGCTTCGGCGTGCGGGGCGCGTCGGCCGGCGCGGCGATCGTGTCGCTCGTCGGCGCCGGGCTCACCTCCCGGACGCGCTTCCTCGATCCGAGCACCACGATCACGGCGGCGGACGTGCAGGTGCAGCTGCTCGTGTTCATCGCGGTGGCGACCGCCCTCGTGCTCGGCGCAGCGCTCGCGGAGCGAGAGCGCACGCTCTCCGCGCTCGCGGAGAGCGAGGCCCGCTTCGACGCGTTCCTGCGCCACACCCCGGCCGTCATCTTCATCAAGGATGCCCAGGGTCGGGTCGTGACCGGGAACCCGAGCTTCGCCCGGGCGCACCGCCTCGGACTGGACGAGCTCCAGGGCAGGTCGGCCGCGGAGATGTTCCCACCGCCCGTGGCCGAGCGGGTGGCGGCCGTGGACCGGGCCGTCCTCGAGAACGGGGAGATCGGGCGCGAGGAGATGGAGCTGTCCGGCCGCTCCTTCGTGGCGCTCAAGTTCCGCATGCCTCGCGGCGAGGAGGCTCCGCTGCTCGGCGGGGTGGCGCTCGACGTGACGGACCTCCGCCGCGCCGAGCGCGCCTTGCGCCTCGCGCAGACCGCGCTCGAGCGCGGCTACGCCCCCGTCCTCATCCTCGATCCGGGCGGCCGCATCACCTACGCGAACGACGCGGCGCAGCGGCTCTTCGGGCGCGGGGCCGCGGAGCTCGTAGGCCGTGCGGTGTGGGACGTGGACGGCGGCTTCGCCGAGGCGGGCTGGCCGGCGCGCTGGGAGGAGATCCGGACGCACGGCGCGGCGGTGCTCGACGGGACGGTCCGCCGGCCGGAGGGCCGCGCCGACGCGGAGGTGGGCCTCTCGCACCTCGCCTTCGACGGCGCGGAGTACGCCATCTACACCGCTCGCGACCTCACGGACCGGCGCCGCGCCGAGGCGGCCGAGCGGCTCGCGGCGGTGGGGACGCTCGCCGCGGGGATGGCGCACGAGATCAACAACCCGCTCACCTTCGTCGCTGCGAACCTCGGCTGCGCGCGCGAGGCCCTCGGGGCGCGCGCGGGCGAGCCGGAGGTGTCCGAGGCGCTCCAGGCGCTCGACGACGCCGCGGAGGGGACGCGACGCATCGCGCGCATCATCCGCGATCTCGGGATCGTCTCCCGCTCGCGGCGGGACGGCCGCCGGCCGATCGACGTGCGCGACGAGGTCGCGGGGGCCGCGAAGCTCGCCGAGCACGAGATCCGCCACCGCGCGCGCCTCGTGCTGCGGCTCGATCCGGTGCCGCCGGTCCTCGCGTCCGAGTTCCAGGTGGGTCAGGTGGTGCTGAACCTGCTCGTCAACGCCGCGCACGCGATCCCGGAGGGCGACGCCGCCGCGAACGAGATCCGCGTGACCTGCCGCGCCGGACCCGGCGGGGAGGCCGTCCTGGAGGTCTCGGACACCGGCGCCGGCATCCCGGCGGAGCTGGGGCGACGGGTGTTCGAGCCGTTCTTCACGACGAAGCCGCCGGGCCAGGGCACCGGGCTCGGCCTCTCCGTCTGCCACGGGATCGTGACCGGGCTCGGCGGGAGGATCGAGCTCGAGAGCGAGCCGGGCAGGGGGGCCCTGTTCCGGGTCGTCCTCCCGGGGGCATCGGAGGCCCGCCCCCCCGAGCCGTCCTCCCCGTCCGCCGGACACGCCGAGCGCGCGCGCATCCTCGTCGTGGACGACGAGCCGCTCATCGGGAGCACGGTCCGGCGGGTCCTCGCCGGTCACGACGTGGACTGCATGACCGACGCACGCGCCGCCCTCGCGCGCCTCGCGGGCGGCGAGCGCTTCGACGTGGTCCTGTGCGATCTGATGATGCCGGACCTCACCGGCATGGATCTCCACGAGGCGCTGGCGCGCGCGGCGCCCGACGCGGCCGCTCGGATGGTGTTCATCACGGGGGGCGCGTTCACGGACCGGGCCCGGCGCTTCCTCGAGGCGAGCGGGCTGCCGCGAGTCGAGAAGCCGTTCGCGCCCGCGGTCCTCCGCGAGGTGGTGGGCGCGCAGCTCGCCCGCGAGCAGGTCCACCGCGCCGGGTGACCCGCCGCCGGCCCGCGGCGGAAAGGCTCGCGCGGCTCGGGGCGCTGCGGCATGGGTGAGGGTGGGATGGAGCCGATCGTCACGTTTCGTGAAGTGGCCCGGGAGTACCGCACCGCGGGCGGGGCGGTGCTCCGCGCCCTGCGGGGTGTGTCCGGGGAGGTGCCCGCCGGCCGGATCGTGGCGGTCACCGGCCGGAGCGGCTCCGGGAAGTCCACGCTGCTCCACCTCGCCGCCGGCATCGACGCTCCCACCTCGGGCGAGGTCGTCCTGCTCGGCCGGTCGCTCGCTGCGCTGTCCGATCGCGAGCGGACTCGCCTGCGGCGCGACCACGTCGGGCTCGTGTTCCAGTTCTTCCACCTCTTGCCCCACCTCTCGGTGGAGGAGAACGTGCTCGTGCCCGCGCTCGTCGCGGGGGATCCGCTCCGCGAGGCCGCGGCCCGTGCCCGCGGCCTGCTCGCGCGCGTGGGCCTCGAGGCCCGCGCCGGGGACGCGGTCCAGAAGCTCTCCGGCGGGGAGATGCAGCGCGTCGCGCTCTGCCGGGCGCTGCTCCGGCGGCCGCGCCTCCTCCTCGCGGACGAGCCCACGGGGAACCTCGACGAGGAGAGCGGCGAGCGCGTCATGGAGCTCCTGCTCGGGCTCGCCCGCGGCGAGGGGAGCGCCGTGCTCTTCGCGACGCACAGCCGCGAGCTCGCCGCCCGCGCCGACGAGACCTGGACCCTCCACTCCGGCCTCAGGGAGCCCTGAGCCATGAGGCGCTACCTCGTGCGCGCCGTCGGGAAGGAGCTGCGCGCCGCGCGCGCGCTGTTCCTCCTCGCCGTCGCCGGGGTGGCCCTGGGCGTCGGCTCGGTGCTCTCCATCCAGCTCCTCAACCGGAGCGCCCTCGGGGCGTTCGCCGGGTCCGTGCGCGCGGTCTCCGGGGAGGCGGACCTCTCCGTGCTGGGCTGGGCGGGGTTCCTCGACGAGCGGCTCCTCGACGAGGTGCTCGCCGTCCCGGGCGTCGCAGCCGCCATCCCGCTCTGGCGCGCGGAGGCGGCGGTGGACGGCCGCGCGGACGCGAGCCTCGAGCTCGTCGGCGCGGATCTCCTCCAGGCCGCAGTGCGGGCCCCGTGGCGGCTCCCCGAGGGGGAGCTCGGCGAGGCGCTCACGCGGAGGGGTTGGGTGGCCGTCACGCCCGCCCTCGCCGCGGAGCTGGGCTGGCGCGTGGGCGACCGGATCCCGGTGTCGCTCGGCTCGAGGCGCGCGACGCTCGTCGTCGGCGCCCTGGTGGACCTGCAGCGCATCGCGCCGCTCGCCAGCCGGCGGCTCGCGGTGATGGACCTCGCCCAGGCCCAGGCGCTCCTCGGCGAGCGCGGGAGGATCCACCAGCTCGACGTGCGCGCCGCGGAGGGGGTCGCGCCGGAGGCGCTCCGCGCGAGGCTCGAGGCCCGCCTCGGCGGGCGCGCCCGGGTGCTCACGCCCGAGCAGCGCACCGCGGAGGCCGAGGGGCTCCTCGCCGCGTTCCGCCTGAACCTCACGGCCCTCTCGCTCGTCTCGCTCCTCGTGGGCGGCTTCCTCGTCTACGCCTCGGTGCGGGCCTCGCTCGCGCGCCGGCGCGAGGAGCTCGGCGTCCTGCGCGCCGTGGGCGCGACCCGCGCGCAGGTCCTCCGGCTCGTGCTCGCCGAGGCGGCGCTCCTCGGCGTCGCGGGCACCGCGGCGGGCATCCCGCTCGGCTGGCTCGCAGCGCGCGCGAACGTGGCGGCCGTGAGCGGCACCATCCGCAGCCTGTACCTGCTCGAGGGGATCGAGGCCGTGACCGTCGGCCCCGGCCTCGTCCTGCTCGCGGTCGCGACCGGCGTCGCGGGCGCGGTGGCGGGTGCGCTCGGGCCGGCGCTCGACGCGAGCCGGGAGGATCCGCGCGCGCTCCTCGCCTCGATCACGCTCGAGGAGCGGGTGC
>NZ_JALCZC010000095.1:0-16259 GCF_022690805.1 Anaeromyxobacter sp. SG66 | reverse complement strand
AGGCCTATCGGATCGACTACAACGAGGTGCGGCCGCACAGCTCGCTGGACAACCAGACGCCGAACGGCTTTGCTCGCAGTATCACCGGACTCACGAAGCTAGCCGTCTAGAGTCGGGGGGCAGGTCAAGACAACTCGACAGTCGCAAGCAGCGTTCCCGTACAGGTAAACGGACTTACGAGTGGAATCATCTCCATCACGGCTGGCTATGACCACAGTTGCGCGCTTGGAAGCGGAGGAGCGCAGTGCTGGGGCAGCGGTGACTTCGGCCAACTCGGAAACGGTGCTGCATCCCGTAGCTACGTCCCGGTGCAGGTGTCCGGGCTGACTAACGCGAGCGGCGTTAGCGCGATTGCTGCCGCGTATTTCGTGTCAGCGTGCGCCGTGGTAACTGGGTCCGCTCAGTGTTGGGGCGGAAACGAGTTGGGGCAACTTGGAGCCACATCAAGCAGTACGTGTGCTGGGACGATGCCCTGCAGCGTGGTGCCCCTTCAGGTGACAGGGCTGACCAGTGGAGTATCGAAGATGGTCACAGGCACCTACCACTCATGCGCACTCGTCAGCGGACGCATCTATTGTTGGGGCAGCAACATCTACGGTCAACTGGGCGACGGCGCGACATCGGCCGATGGAACCCGGGTCCCTGTGCAGGTCGCCGGGATTGCGAACGCCACTACGGTTGCGGGCGGTGGGAACACGAACTGCGCGGTCGTGGGCGGCGACGCGTGGTGCTGGGGTGATGGGTCCTACGGACTGCTCGGAAACAACACGACTGCTTCCAGCGGAGTCCCTGTAAAGGTCGTCTTCGGCCTATGAGGGCGGGAAAGGCGATTACGGATGCAAGACCGTGCCATCCCTCGATGGACGAGCGAGTTCGCGAGATGTCTCGGGGAAGCCGTCCAGGCTCTTCTCTCCGTCCACGATCGAGGGCACGATCCGAGAGGTTGGCGCCACCCGAGCGCCGCGAGCTAATGGGTGCTGCA
This sequence comes from Anaeromyxobacter sp. SG66, assembly GCF_022690805.1. Lineage (NCBI taxonomy): Bacteria > Pseudomonadati > Myxococcota > Myxococcia > Myxococcales > Anaeromyxobacteraceae > Anaeromyxobacter > Anaeromyxobacter sp. SG66. Next base: position 15,277 of record NZ_JALCZC010000095.1, on the reverse strand, counting down.
AATGTAGTGATCACGCCTGCCGACACACGAGACTGATGCGTTAGGGCTGGACCCGATGTATCGAGCCGAGCGTTCTGTCAGCGGGCTCGACGTGAGCCAGCAACCCCCGATACCCGTAGTCGTAGAACGCAGGCGGGAACAGTGAGTGGCTTGTCAGCGTCGTCGCTGACCCCAGCCAGTCAAGGGCGTCCTCTAGGGTGACGCGAATGACTCCCGCCACAAGAGGGAAGAAATCGAGATGGGGTAAGCCGCGCTTCTTGCTTAGTCGGCGCACAAGCACGCCGTGCTGCGCATGGGGTCGCACAAATTGTGACGGCACCGCGACGCGCAGATCGATTGTTTCTGACGTGTCGTTGCGATACCGGCCGGGCTGATCCGGTACCGGAGTGAAGTATGCGGACTCGACCAGGAGAACGTAGCAGTACTCCGGTCCGCCTCCCATCCGTGGAACGCGCTTTTCGAAGTGCAGGTAACCGTTCGGCCACGGCGCCACACGAGCGTGATGGCAAGCGAACCACAGAGCGACCCATACGTTGTCAACAACATCAAGCCAGGTCGTGTGTATGCCGTAGTGTTGGAGGAGCGCCTCCCGGCAATCAGGGCTGACCGCCCGCAGCGGCGCGGCTTTGTGCTGATCCACCGCGGTGAGGAAGTCCTTCAGCAGTGCCCGCCGATTAAAGGCGGCCTGCGGATCCTTGATGCCTCGCAGAAGTGACGGCCCCAGGGTCGGGTGTAGGCGTGTCTGCCCGCGAAAGAACACCGCTCGCCCGTAATCCCTCGCTCGGTTGTACTTGAGGTACCCAGCCGCTTGCGTCAGCGCATGCGACGAGTCGACGTGAAGCACCTCGATCCCCGAGTCGACGAGATGCTGGGCAGAAGGGTGGTGAAGCTTTGAGAGCGGCAGCGGCATTTCGTGTCCTGTATCTCGACGGCGCCAGGCGGTCACCATCGTACCAAACGGCACGCACCGTGTTTGTAGAATGGTACCCGGTACCGCGAATGTCTGTGGGGTCCGGCTTCGTGGACACTGAGTGAAGGCGGATACAGTGTCCGACAAGGACCAGGCAAGCCGAAGCGGCAGCGGCAGCTTCAGTGACGAGTTCCAAGGTTGATCCTATCGCCATCACCATCGGCGACGAAATGAACAGCACGCTCGACTTCGGGTAGATGCTCGGAACGTGCGTCGGTGGGGGAAGCGCGTCGTGTTCGTTCCCGAGGAGGAGGTGCACGAACGGCAGGTCATCTATGCGCGGGAACCTCTTCGCAGGCCTGATCGGTTCGTCCTCGTCCCGGCCCATCACTCGCACGCGCTACGGCGCTGTCTCGCTCCGGAGCCGTAGGTCGAGGTGCATCGAGCTTTCCCGTACTCGAGCGAGAACCCGCCAGACATACGCCGGCGTCTCGCCGTTCCGCGGGATCGGCGCGTACAGCCTGCGCGGGCGTGCGTTGTAGGCCACGAGCGCCGAGATGACGTCCCCGTCGTAGTGGCGGAGGAGAACGGCGAGCAGCCGTACGCCGCCGAGGATGTTCTGCGCCGGGTCGAAGAGGTGTCGCTCGGAGATCCCGACCCGCCGGGCGGTGTACGGCATGAGCTGCATGAGCCCCTTCGCGCCGGCGCGCGACATCGCGCGCGGCCTGAAATCACTCTCGACCGAGATCACTGCAACAACGAGGGCCTTGGGGACCGGGTAGATGGCGGTGGTCTCCGCGAGGGCCGCGTCAATCTCGGCCTCGAACGGAACGGGAGCACGCGCCGTGAGCAACGCCGCGATGGTTAGGGCCGCCCAGGTCACCGGGCGCGAGCAGCCGCGTTCGCCGCGTGGGATCGCGCGGAGAGGTGGGCCGCAGGCGCGCGTTCGGTTGAGCGCGGCGGCGTGAGAACGCTAATCGCGGCGAACAGCGCCAGCAGCAGCGCAGTGGCAAGCAGGATCCGGCGCAGGCCGATCGCGAACAGCACCGAGAGGCCGGCGACGATGGGCGGCAGCCGGCCCGTGGCGACCATCACGGCGACGCCGGCGGCCGCGCACAGGACCAGCGCGGTCTTGAAGCGCGCGCCGAGACCGGTGAGCCATCCCGGCGGCGTGGTTCGCATGAACTCCCGATGGAGTTCCTGCGCGCGGACGAGCGCGTCGGCGGCACCGGTCTCGTGCGCCGCCGAGACCGCGCCGACGTACGCATCGCGGAGCCGCCGGTAGGTGCGCCTGTCCCGTACCGCGAGCGCGACGTGCGCCGTGACGCCGGTCGCGACGCTCGCGGCGAGCCACAGTCCGATGGGATCGGAGTTCGTCATTTTTCACCTCAACGCCATCCTGAAAGATGCCTCTGACAGTCAGATGGATACAACCCAACAGGTCTGAGTGGCGCATGTTGTATGTCACGCAGCAGACAGTCAGAGTCAAGCCGCCGGCCCCATCCGTACCGGCGGAGGAGACGGACATGACTGCTCGCAGACTTGTGGTGGCGATGCCGAAGGGAGGTTCCGGGAAGACCGCGACCTCCGTTGCGTTCGCCTGGGGACTCCAGCGCGCCGGTCGGCGCGTGCTCGTCGTAGATCTCGACTCGCAGGGCAACGCCACCGCGGCGCTCGGCGTGGACGCCCAGCCCGGCGGCTACGGCGTCCTGGAATTCCTGCTCCGCCCCGAGCTGCCGTTCGAGCCGCAGCGCGTCTGCGCCGGGCTCGAGGTGGTCCCAGCGTGCCCGTGGGCCGTCGGCGTCGATCTCGAGGTGCAGCGCGCGAACCAGCTCACCGGCCCGGTGGCCGTGCGGGAAGCGCTGGAGCGCGTCGAAGATCGGTACGACTTCATCATCTGCGACTGCGCCCCGAGCCTCGGTCCGGTCACGTACAATGCGCTTGCCGCCGGGCCGATCCTGGCGCCCGTGGAGACGACGCGGCTGGCGGTCTCCGTCCTCCCGGAGCTGGGGCGCGTGGTCCAGCAGCTCCGCCGCGGCGTCGCCCCGAACGCGAGCGTGCTCGCCTATCTACCGACGCGGTTCGTCGAGGAACAGACCGAGTCGCGCGAGGCGCTCAAGGCGCTGGAGGGGCTCGTCGGTGACCGGGCGCTCCGCACGCGGATCCCGCTCGCCACCGCCATCGCACGTTCACTCGCCGAGGGAGTCCCGCTCTACGACGCACGCTACCGGCCGTCGAAGGGGCCGCCGGCCTATCTCGCCGCGCTCGACGAGCTCCTGCCGATCATCGAGGCGAGCCATGGGTGAGGGTCGCCAGGTCTCGATCATGGAGAAGCTGACCTCCCGGATCACCCGTGCCGAGCAGGTCAGGAAGTCCGACGCGGGGGGCGCCGATCCCTTCGGCGCGTACGCCGCGGAGGCGACCACGGATGCGGTGCTCGCAAGCATCCTGCCGGGGCAGCAGCTGCGGCTGATCAAGCTCGACCTCATCTCGCCCGCGCCGGACGGGCAGGCGCGTCAGCAGTTCGACGAGGAGCGGCTCCAGACGCTCGCAGACAGCCTGCGTCGTTCCGGTGTCAGGGAACCGATCATCGTGACGCCGCACGGGGCCGAGCCAGGCCGGTTCCAGATCGTCGCTGGAGAGCGGCGCTGGCGGGCCGCGCGTCTCGCGGGCCTCGAGGAGATCCCCTGCATCGTCGATCCGAACCTGGTCGATCGTCGCGCGAAGCTGCTCGCCCAGGCCGAGGAGAACTTGCACCGCGAGAACCTGAACGCCGTCGAGGAGGCCAAGGTCCTCGCCCAACTCATGGAGGCGCGCGAGATCGACGTGCGCGAGGCGGGCGAGCTCATCGGGCGCAGCTACGCCCAGGCGCGGCGTCTGTACCGCATCCACACGGCAGTCGAGCCCATCAAGCAGGCGCTCATCCGCGGTGACCTCGACGCCCGCGGCGCGATCGAGGTGGACCGGATCTTCAACGCGCTCGCGGCGACGGCCGGCAAGGAGGATGCGTTGAAGCGGACGGAGAAGCTCCTGGACCGCATCGTTGGGGAGCGGTGGCCCATCCGGCGCATCGAGCAGCACGCGAAGAAGATCGCGGGTGGTGGGGAGGAGATGGCCGACGCCGGTGCCGGAGCGGCGACCGTGGCAGCCAACCCCGACACGACGAAGGGCGCGGGGAAGGCCGCGGGCACCGCGCCCGAGTTCAGGGCCGAGGTCGAGACCGAGGCCGAAGGAGGAAAGACGTTCGCGGACCTCGCGACTGCAGACCCAGAGCCCGTGCCGAGCGCGCCCGGTCCCCTGCTCATCCGCAAGAACGGGCGCGTCATCATCGAGGAGGCGCGCATCCAGCGCGGAGGCGTGACGCCGGAGGAACGCGAGCAGCTCATCGCGGTTCTGGAGGAACTCCTGATGCGAGTTCGCCGCGCGTAAAGGCGACAGAAAGCACCGTCTCGACTTGGCCGGACGGCGCCGCGGAAGGACCGCGGTACCGTCCGGCTTCTTCATGTGCGGCGAAGAGGCTCCGCCCGGGACGGTCTTGAACCACGTGGTTCAAAATGGAGCAAATGGGGTGTTCCCGGGTGGTGTGCCCTGGGTTCCACAGGGTTGGGAACGGGATTGGTATCAGGATTGGGATCAGGATTGGCCGGCGTAAGGACGCGAGATCGCGGCGGCCCGGCCCCGCCACCTGCGAGTGGCGTTCGTCCCGAGGTGCGGGGTGCCATCAGCCCGACCCCTCACTCCCAACCACTGGAGTGAGGGGTCGGGCTGCTGTCACCCTGAAGTCTTCTTCAAAGGGCAGGTGGCGGGGCCAGGAAGTTTTTGAACCACGTGGTTCAAAATGGAGCAAATGGGTACTGGGGAAAGGGGAAAGGGGAAGAAGAAGGTGTGAAGAAGAAAGGAACCGAGAAGTCGTAGCGGACCCGAAGACGGAGCGAGTCGAAGGCGAGCGGTGCCGAGGCGGGACCACGCATGCGCGCCGACGAGAGGCGGTCGGCGCAGCGCGCGGTCCGCCTGAGGACGGGCAGGGTACGGTGGGCGGGAGTCGAAGGCGAGCGGTGCCGAGGCGGGACCACGCATGCGCGCCGACGAGAGGCCGTCGACGCAGCGCGCGGTCCGCCTGAGGACGGACAGGGGCCGGCGAGCGAGTCGAAGGCGAGCGGTGCCGAGGCGGGACCACGCATGCGCGCCGACGAGAGGCCGTCGGCGCAGCGCGCGGTCCGCCTGAGGACGGACAGGGTCGGGCGAGCGAGTCGAAGGCGAGCGGTGCCGAGGCGGGCCCACGCATGCGCGCCGACGAGAGGCCGTCGACGCAGCGCGCGGTCCGCCTGAGGACCGGCAAGGACGTGCGAGCGAGTCGAAGGCGAGCGGTGCCGAGGCGGACCCACGCATACGCGCCGACGAGAAGGCCGTCGACGCAGCGTGCGGTCCGCCTGAGGTCCGGCCACCGAGGCGCTGCCGTCCGGCGGCACCCGGCCGCTCCACGTCGGTGAGAGCGGCCGGATGCCGCCGACGAGGAGCCCGCCATGTTCGATTCGAACCTTGCTGATCCCGTGGGGACCGACCCTGAGCAGCACGTCCCGCGCGCGCGGCGCGGAGGCGCCGCGGCGCAGCGCTGCCGGTTCTGCGCACGCGAGAACACCGGCGACGTCGTGGACGCCGGCGGCGACATCGGACGCGTCCACCGCGCCTGCTTCATCGAGTGGGACCGCAGGCAGGAGGCGCTCGAGATGGCCGCGATGGTGACCCTGTCGCTGCCTGACCCCGGCGAGTGCTGGTCCGAGCGCGAGATTGCCGGCGAGGACCCGCTGGCCCGAGCCGCGTAGCTGCGGCCGGCACCGCGCCGCCCTCTCGACGAGGCGGCGCGGTGCCGCCCACCACAGGAGGTCACCCGTGAAGGCGAGTGCCACAGCGAAGAAGACGAGGGCGGCGGTCAAGCCGCGGCCCGCGAGCGCCGAGCCGCTGCCGGTTCGGCTCGTCCCGATCGACGACATCGACCCGTCGCCGCGGAACCGGACGGCACGCAACATCGACGAGCTGGTCGCGTCCGTTCGCGAGCACGGGATCCAGCAGCCGATCAAGGTCCGGCCGAAGGGCTCGCGGTTCGAGATCGTGTACGGCGAGCGGCGGTACCGCGCCGCGAAGCAGGTCGGGCTGAAGGACCTGCCGGCCACCGTGGAGGACCTCACCGACGAGGAGGCGCACGAGCTCCGCATCGTCGAGAACGCCTGCCGCGAGGACCCCCACCCGCTCGAGGAGGCGGAGGCGTACGAGGCGCTGCTCGCGATGAAGGACGGTCGTGGGCGGCCGCTCCACACCGCGGACACCCTGGCCAAGCTCGTCGGGCGGTCGCCGCAGTACGTCTACGCCAGGCTCAAGCTCACGGCGCTCGTGCCCTCGATGCGGGAGGCCTTCTGGAAGGGTGAGCTCACGACCACCACCGCCTTCCTCGTGGCCCGGGCGGTTCCTCCAGTCCTCCAGGGCGAGGCGCTGGCGGAGCTGCGGAAGGAGTTCGAAGACCTGGGAGAGGGCGAGCCCTTCCCCGCGGACGACCTCGCGTACCTCCTCGAGCAGCGCTACCTGACCCGGCTCGACCGTGCGCCGTTCAGCGTGGATGACCCGAAGCTCGTTTCGGAGGCCGGCGCGTGCGCGAAGTGCCCGAAGCGAAGCGGGAACCAGCCGCGCCTCTTCACGGACGACACCGCGGCCGACACCTGCACGGACGTCGTCTGCTTCCGGAAGAAGGTCGCCGCGTACCACGAGCGGCTCGCGAGCGACGTCCGGGCGAAGGGCGGCACGGTCCTGACGGAGCAGCAGTCGAACGCGGTGTTCCACGGCGGCCGACAGCCGCCCTGGAACAGCACGTACGTCGACCTCGACGCGACGTGCTTCGAGGACCCGGAGCGCCGAACCTGGCGCCGGCTCCTCGGCGACGTCTGTCCGAGCCCGACTCTCGCGGCGGACCCGGGCGGCACGCCGCACGCGCTCGTCGGGAAAGCCGAGGCGGTGGCTGCGCTCGCCGCGGCAGGCGTGGAGTTCGTGCGCAGCCGCGACACGACGGAGGACGTCGGAGACGACGTCGCGGGTCGTGGCGACGAGGATCGGCCGGCGTCGAGCACGCCGCCGGCAGACCCGGCGGCGGCGCGCGCCGCCGCGGAGCTGCGCCGCGCCACGATCGCGAACAGCGGCGCTGCCCCGCGCCACGGACGCGACCCTCCTCGCGGGGGTCGTCGCGGCCGCGCAGGCGCGGCCGCCCGACGACTCGACCTTCGCGCGGCTCGTGTTCGACGCGATGATCCACGGCGGCTACCACGACGCGGTCGCGGACGCGGTGAAGCGGCGCGGGCTCGAGCGCGAGAAGGGGTTTTCTCCGGAGGCGGTCCTCACGGAGCACGCGAGCGAGCTCGACGGCGGGGCCCTGCGCGCCCTCGTCCTCGAGCTCGCCATCGGACGCGGCGCGTACTTCGCCTGGTCCTCGCGGTACTCGGACCGGCTGACCGCCGCCGCGGCTGCGTACGCGGTCGACATCGGCGCGGTCGAGAAGGCGACCGCAGACGAGCTCGCGCAGCGACGCGCCGAGCGCGGCGCGCGCAAGTCGAAGAAGACGGTGCCCGGTAAGTGACGCGTCCCGGCCGTCGGGCCGGAACGCGAGGAAAGCCCGCCGCCTCTCCCTGTGGCGTCGGGCTCACCGCCCCCCGGGGCTTTCCAGCCCCGGGGGTTTTCCTCTGCACGACGCGTCGCGGCGCCTGTCGCGAGCCGTCACCGCGCCGCCCGGCTGGGCGGGGCGGCGCGGTGCCGCCTCCTCACTCCGAACAGGGAGGCCAGCATGTCCGTGGAGCTCATCCGTTCCTACACCCTCACCGGCGGGAAGCACGTCGGCGATCTCCTCTGGTGGACCCTCGCCGACGCGAGGGTCACACGCAGCACCCTCGAGACGGTCTGGGCGAACGCCGGGCTCGCCGAAAACCTGCTGCCCGAGCCGCCCACGCCCGAGAAGGCGCTCCGCAGCGCCGTCCGCGAGGCGCAGGTCGGCCAGCACGACCACCTGCTCCGCCTCGGGAAGGAGGACGACGGCGAGATCGTCTTCGCCGTCGTCGCCGAGACGCGCGACGGCGAGGGCAACGTCTCTCTCGCCCAGACCGCCCGCATCCGGCTGGATCGCGCACGGCCGGCGAAGCTCGAATCCGACCGGCCCGGCCACGACCTCTTCGTGGCCGTCTCAGCCGCGTACGACCGGCTCCTCAACACGCACACGCCGGACGACGTCCGGCGCGCGCTCGTGAAGACGCTGGGCTCGTGCGCCGCCGTGACGCTGCGCGAACACGGCGGTGTCTACTGGGTCCCGGCGCCGTATGCGGAAACGCTCCGGCGCCTGCGCGATGCGGTGTCCAACATCGGCGCGTCCCGGCTCGACGTCGTCCCCATCCACGCGTCGCCCGAGGCGACGGCCGCGCTCGGCGACGCTGCGCGCGCCTCGCTCGACGAGGAGATCACCGCGCTCCGCACCGAGATCGACGGCTTCCTCACGGATCCGCCGGAGCGCGCGTCGACGCTCGCGCGCCGGCTCGAGACGTTCGACGGCCTCCGCGCGAAGGCCCGCCTCTACCACACGGTCCTGCAGGTGCAGGTCCAGGACCTCGAGACCGCGCTCAACAAGCTGACCCTCCAGGTGGAGGGGCTGCTCCAGACCAAGGCCGCCTGACCGGGGCGAGGGACGACCATGACGACCACCGTACACGCTCAGCTCCAGCAGCTCCGCACCAGCCTCATGACCCGCTTTCCCGAGCGTCGCGACGCGATCGACGGCGCGCTCGCCGCCGTGCTGGCCGGCGAGCACGTCCTCCTCCTCGGGCCACCGGGCACCGCGAAGAGCGCGCTCGTCCGGGCCATCGCGCAGGCGTTCGGGGGGACGTACTTCGAGCGGCTCCTCACCAAGTTCTCCACGCCCGAGGAGCTGTTCGGCCCGATCAGCCTGAAGGCGCTCGAGCAGGACCGGTACCAGCGCGTCACCGCGGGCAAGCTGCCCGAGGCGGAGTTCGCCTTCGTGGACGAGGTGTTCAAGGCGAACTCGGCGATCCTGAACTCGCTCCTCACCGCGATGAACGAGCGGCTCTTCCACAACGACGGGGCCCCGACGCAGATGCCGCTCGTCGCGCTGTTCGGCGCGTCGAACGAGCTGCCCGAGGGGAAGGAGCTGGAGGCGCTGTTCGACCGGTTCCTGCTCCGCTTCGACGTCCAGTACCTGCTGCGGCCGAGCAGCTTCCGGTCCGTGCTGCTCGCGCCGGAGCCCGGGTGCTCCGGCGCGCTCACCATGGCGCAGCTCCGACAGGCGCAGGCGGACGTCGCGCGGGTCAAGGTGACGGAGGAGACCGTCCAGGCGCTCATCGCGATCCGGGACGGCTGCCGGGCCGAGGGCATCGTGGCGTCCGACCGCCGGTGGAAGAAGACGCTCAAGGTCGTCCAGGCGACCGCGTACCTCGCCGGCGAGGCCGCGACGACGCCCGAGGACCTCCTCGTCCTCACGCACGCGCTCTGGCGCGAGCCGAAGGAGTACGCGAAGGTCGCGCACGTGGTCGGGCAGCTCGCCGATCCCGTGAGCGCGAAGGCCGCCGAGGTCCTCGACGCCGCGCGGGAGACCGCCGCGCGCGTCGCGGCGCTCCGCAGCTCCGACCGGAAGAGCTACCTCGCGCAGGCGGCGCAGGCACTCGAGGAGTTCACGGCGCAGCAGGCGAAGCTGAAGGGCCTCGCGAACGGCGCCGGGCCGCGGGCGAAGCAGGCCCTCGGCGACGCCGACCAGGAGATCGCGCAGCTCCACTACGAGCTGGCACGGGCGGTGAGCGTTGGCCTCGGTCTCGGGGGCGCGCGCTGACGCGCCGCGGCCCTCCGCGGTCGCCGCCCTGTCGGGCGGCCGCGGACGGGCCGCACGGACCTGAACCCGGAGGGCACATGAAGCGACTCCTCTACGACGTCTCGCGGTGGCATCTCATGCTGCACCGCGAGCACCGCCAGCTCCCCCGCGCGAACGAGCGGGACGCGCCGCAGCTCCGGCTCGAGGACGAGCTGTTCGAGCGGCTCTATACCGGCGAGGGGGAGCTGCTTGCGCCAGAACGCGTGAACGCCGCGCTCCGCCCCTGGGCAGAGCGCGTCCACGCCACCTGCGATGCCCTGCCATCGTTCGTGCGACTCGCCGCGGAGTGCCGCGGCGACGCCGCCGCATCCGCGACGGCGGTCGAGGCGCTCGTCCGCGAGCTGAACCTCCCGCCACCAGACGAGCCGCAGCCGCGGGCTGCGCCCAGCGTCGGCAAGGACCCGCTCCGGCGTCCGCTGGCGGCCGCCTGCGCGGCCGCAGCGCGCGCCGTCGCGGACCTGCGCGACGCCGTCGAGGGGCTCGCGCACGTCGCGTTCCGGGGCGGGCATCTGCCGGGCACCGGGACGCAGGAGGGTGCGCCGCAGGAGCACCCCGCGGTGAGACCGCTCGCTGCTCGGCTCAAGCTCGACGAGCGCCTCCGGCGCATCGCCTCGCTCGCCGGCCGGTTCAAGCGCATCGCGGCGGCGAAGCGGCGGCAGCGCGTGAAGCACGGCGCGGACGAGGTGACCGACGTGGAGCAGGGCGCGGACCTCGGCCGCGCCCTGCCGGTCGAGCTCGCGAAGCTCACGCACCGGCTCCTCCGGCTCGACTTCCTGCGCGCCTTGCTCGAGCGGCAGACGCTCCAGTACCGGCTCGACGGCACGGCGTCCCTCGGGAAGGGACCGCTCGTGGTCCTCCTCGACAAGAGCGGCTCGATGGACGGGCCGCGGGACGTGTGGGCGACGGCGGTCGCGCTGGCGCTTCTGGACCAGGCGCAGCGCGAGCGCCGGGCGTTCGCGCTGCTCGGGTTCGACGGTCGCGTGAAGTTCGAGGCGATGGTGCAGCCCTCGGACGCGCTCCCGGAGGAGGGCCTCTTCGTCTCGTGCTGCGGCGGCACCGACATCGCGGCGGCCGTCGCGCGCGGGCTCGAGATCATCCGCACGCACCCTGGCGATCTCCGGAAGGCGGACCTCGTCCTCGTGACCGACGGCGGATCCGACGCGAGCGCGGCGGCGGCGCTCCGGGAGAGCGCCGCCGCGCTGGGCGTCACGATCCTCGGGCTCGGGATCGGGGTCGAGCGCGAGTGGCTTTTGCCCTGGTGCGACGAGATCCACGTCGTCACGGACCTGTCGACCGTCGATGACGCGAGCGCGACCGCCCTGTTCGCGGCGTAGCGACGGGGCGGCGCCGGCTGGCCAGCGCGTCTCCGGGGCGCGTGCGAGGGTTCGCCTTACGGCCGCCGGCGCGCCGCCGGGCACGGCCCGCGCCAGCTCGCGAACAGCCTCGCCGTCACGGGCCGGCAGGGCGGCGCGCCGGCCACGGCGAACCCTCGCGCGCTCGCGGGCTGCACCGCGCCGCCCGTGCCGGGCGAGGCGGCGCGGTGCCGCCCACCACAGGGAGACGCGATCACATGGCCAGCCTCATCCCGACCGACCCGGCGCTGCACCTCGAGATCGAGGAGGAGTTCGGCGACCTCCAGCTCGAGATCGTCCACTGCGAGCTCTGCGGCGACTACCACCCGCCGGAGCTGCACCTCACCCGCGCGACGCTGTTCGACGACGAGGAGCCCGCTCGAGCGTGAGCTGCCCGTCCGACGCCGCCCCGGCGACGGGGCGGCGCCGCGTCTGCGCGCTCGCGGCACCGCGCCGCCGCTCCACGTGAGCGGCGCGGTGCCGCGTTCACCACAAGGAGCCGACCGATGAACCGGATCGCCACGAACCTCCTGCAGGAGCAGCTCACGCTCGCGCGTCGCATCCTGTCGCCGCAGCCGGACGGTCGCGAGATCGGGGTCGAGGACGTCCTGCGCCTCGCCTCCGTGACGATCGAGCTGCACCGGAAGCTGAGCAGCGGGACACCGTTCCCCTCGGTGTGGCTCGGCGGGGCGGTCCGGGCACCGGGCGAGGTCGCGCGCCCGTCCTGAGCACGCAGCGGGCGACTTCGGGTCGGCGTGCGTCGCCCCCGGGCTTCACCGCGCCAGCTCTCGGGGACGACGCCGGTCGGCGGCTAACGACGCCTCGGGCGTCGGGAGCGCCGGTCACGCCATGAAGGCGCGCACGAGGCGGGCGAGGTTGGGGATGAGGTCCGCCCACCCGTGCAACAACACCACGAGCGTTAGGCTTCGGGTGCGACACCAGAGCACGCCGAAGGCGAGCCCTAGGGGCGAAACCACGACCAGCGCGTAAGCCGCGGCGCTTAGCGCGTCCGGAGAGCGCGCCATCCCGTCCATCGCGTGCGCGCCGCGCAGCACGTAACCCGGAGCGTGCGCGAGCCCGAAGAGCACCGCCATCCCGACGACGCCCACGATGGGTGACCGCAGCCAGGCGGCGAGGCGCGACTGGACCAGTACCCGGAACAGGAACTCCTCCGTGATCCCCGCCTCCACCGAAAGCCACAGCCACGCGGGCAGGGCGAGAAGGAGCACCTGCCACGTCTCGAGACCTCGCTCGGCCACGAGAGCGCGGACGGACTGTGGTCCGCGCCCGATCGTGAGCTGCAGCAGGGCCAGGAGCGCCATCATGACGACGACCGCGCGCAGCTCGACGCGGTCGAGGCGCGTGAAGGCGAGGAGCTCCCGCCACGTGTAGCCGAGCCGCCGGAACATCAGCCCCGGCACGAGCACCAGCGCGAGCAGCTTCGCGACGACGATGGCGATCGAGCGCGCCGGGTCGTGGCTCACCGCCGCGCGGAGCATCGAGAGGCCGTATCCGAGGAAGCCGATCCCGATGCCGACGAGGAGCGCCGTGAGGCAGAGGAGCTCTCGCCCAGGTTCGCGCACGGCCTGCGGGCGCGGGCTCGCGCCGAGCGTCGCTAGCCACGCCGCGGCCGAGAGGCCCACGCCGACGACGAGCATCACGGCAAGCGCCTCGCCCGTCTCGAAACCCGGATCGCGAGCGAGCACGACCACGCCCGCCCCCCACAGGAGCGCGTAGGCGATGCAAACGATGAGGGAACGGTTCACGGCGCGCATCGCTTTACGTGATCGAACCAATCACCGCTGAGGCGATCGAGCTCCTCCACCTTCTCCCTGCTCGCGGTTCCTTCCGGCCATCCGTAATCCGGTGCTGGGTCCTTCCGGCGCTTCCCGGACGTGCCACGGCACCCCAGCACGCCCGTACCAAATACGCGACGCTGTTCAGAATCAACAAGGCTGAAGCAAGTGTCGACGGCGGATCCGCACCTCTGTCGCTTGTCTGAAGGCGCGGATTTCTGGACAGGCGTGGTTCGATCGCCGGGCAGCGACTCCGCAGATTGTGCTCGCGGTGTGCGGGGAACTGGGACCCGTTCTAGTCTCCTGGCGTTCAGCGTCTAGAGAACAGCACTCCAGCGCCAAGCCTTGGCGCCCACAATTGACCCCGCAGAATCCATCCGACAGCGATGGCGCCGGCGAGCAGCACTGGGACAGAGGCTTCGATCCCGGTCGGCGAACCTGCGAAAGCCGTAGGCGCTAGGTCCACGGTGAGCATGCTCGTGCCGAAGGTCATGCCGCTCGTGGGTGACCCGAGGACCGTGTTCTGCATGAAGTTGCCCGCGAAATGGAACCCGATACAGGTCCACAGGCTCCGGGACCGAACGACGAGCACGCCCAACAGCACGCTCCAGAGCCCGGTGGCGGCTGCGCCGACAATCGTCATGCCAGGGTTCGAACAGTGCATCAAGCCAAAAGCCAGCGCGAATATGACGATCGCGGTGACTGGTCGAAACCGCTGCACGAGGACTTGGAACGGGTATCCGCGGAACAGGAGTTCCTCGTACAATGCAATCAACGCCGTCGCAGGGATCGCGTGGAGGAGCACGGCGCGCCAATCTGGACCGGCGCTGACGATTCGGACCTGCCCCGCTGCGGCCAAGCACGCGAAGCCGGCGATAAAAATTGTAGAAACGAGGACTGCGCCCTTCGCGACGTCTCGTGCGGCCGCGCGCACGCCGCCGCCAAGGCCAATATCGGAGAACCGACGCCTGTCGAGAAGTCGAAGCGCAAACCACGTCGCTGCGAGAACGGCCGCGACTCCGGTCGCGCGATACAAGAGGAAGTACGGTTCTGCGCTCGCGTTCGGGCCGGGCGGCAGACGTGCTCGGCCCGTGAGGAGGAAGCGGGTACCGCGGGCGAGCATCGTGGCAGCGAGGAATGCGGCCGCAAATCCGCCGAGGCGCCAGTACCAGGCGATTGGTGTTGACCGTGCAGTACCGTCAGCTCGCATATCGTGCGACGTTCCGAGCGTTAGCGCGCGCTACAGGGTACCCGGTGTTCCGTCCAGGGATCGCGGCCCGCAAGGGGACGGCGCTGCGCCGTGATGCCGCGGTGCCATTCGCGATCCTCATCGCTACTGGGCATCGCAGCAGGAACAGCTCACGCTCGCGCGTCGCATCCTGATGTCGCCGCAGCCGGACGGTCGCGAGATCGGGTCGAGGACATCCTGCGCCTCGCCGCCGCCGTGATGATCGAGCTGTACCGGAAGCGGAGCAGCGGGACACCGTTGCCCTCCGTGTGGCTCGGCGGGACGCTCCGGGCGCCGGGCGAGCTTGCGCGCCCGTGCTGAGCACGCAGCGGGCGCCCTCGCGTCGGCGTGCGTCGCCCCCGGGCTTCACCGCGGCAGCTCCCGGGGGCGACGCCGGTCGGCGGCTAACGACGCCTCGGGCGTCGGAAGCGCCGGTCGCGCCAGCGCGCGCAAGAAGCGCGCGCGCCGTCACGCCCAGCGACACGCCCGCCGCTTCGGCAACGCCGCCGCCCGTCGTCGCGGGGCCGGCACCGCCCCGCCCATGCCGGGCGAGGCGGCGCGGTGCCGCCCCCACTCACAGGAGCTGCCACGATGAAGCCCTTCACGGTCCTCGGTTACAGCGCGAACGACGAGGTCTTCTGCCCCGCCTGCCTCCGGTCCACCACCGGCCTCGGGCCGTCGGACGTCGACTACAACGGCCGTCCGATCCTGCCGCTGTACGCGGCGGACACGACGGTCCAGGAGGAGTGCTGCACGTACTGCGGGTCGTCGCTCCTCGAGCTGCGGCTCACGGCCGAGGCCGAGCGCGAGAACGCCGAGCCGGCGTTTCACGTCGAGAAGACCCGGCACCACGGACGGCAGCCGGCGCTTCGGTTCGACCGGAAGCCTCCGGAGGAGATCCGGGAGGAGCTGAAGCGCGCCGGGTGGCGGTGGGATCCTGCCGCCCAGCTCTGGTGGTGGCCTGGGCTTGATCCGGTTTTTCGGACACCGAGCGAAAGGCGGATACGGTGTCCCGCATGAACCAACAGTCGAAGCCGGCGAAGGCGATATCACGTCGCCCGCGTAGGTCGTTCACGGACGAGTTCA
>NZ_JALCZC010000094.1:0-16267 GCF_022690805.1 Anaeromyxobacter sp. SG66 | reverse complement strand
CGCGCGCCCGCGCGCGGCGCGAGCAGCGCCGCCCCGGCCGCCGCCGCGGCGAGCCCCACGAACACCGCCGCGCCCACGACCACCGCCCGCCCGAGCCCCTCCACGCGCGGCAGCGCGAAGGCGGCGGGCGCGCCGAGCGCCACCACCGCGCCCATCTCGAGGAGCTTCGCGACGAGCTGGGACGAGAGCGCCGCCGCGAACGGCTCGCGCGAGCTGCGGGAGAGCACGAAGGCGGCCGCGAGCGGCCCGAGCTTGCCGGGAACCGTGTTGTGCACGAGCGCGCCGAGCGCGGTCGCGTGGTAGGCCTCGACGTACCGCGGGCGCGGCGGCGGGGAGACGAGGCGCCAGACGAGCGCCCGCCAGGCGAAGAGCGAGGCGGCGAGCGCGAGGAAGCCGGGCAGCCAGCGCGCGTGCTCCGGGAGCCGCCGGACGAACGCGCCGAGGTCGAAGCGCGGCACGAGCGCGGGGCCGCCGCGCCACTCGAGGCGGAAGAACACGAGCGCCACGAGCATCGCGCCCGCCGCGATGCCCGCGACCACCACGGCGGCGTGGCCCGGGCGGAACGATCGGCGCGCCATGCGGGGAAGTTCGTCATCCCGTCGTGGCCGGCACACCCGGGTGCCGTGCCGCCGTGGCAGGGGGTGCAGAACGTTCGATCGTGCGAACGCGCCCCATCCTGGCAGGGCTCGCGGCGGGCGCCGTCGCGGCCGCGTTCGGCGGTCACCTCACCCGCCGGCTGCGGCGCGCCCAGCTCTCCCGGCGCATGCTGAGGTACGCGGACGAGGTCCCGCTGGACGTGCTCCTCGAGCGCGAGGTGGGCGTGCCGGTGCGCGACGGGAACGCCGTCGAGCTCATCGAGAACGGCGCGATCTTCGACGCCCTCGAGCACGAGATCCGCAGCGCCCGCGAGCACATCCACATCTGCGAGTTCATGTGGATGGGGAAGGGCGACCCGTCGGCGCGGATCGGCAAGGCGATCCTCGAGCGGCGCCCGGGGGTCACCTGCCGGATCGTGCTCGACTGGTTCGGCTCGAAGCGGCTCGCCGAGCCGCGCTTCGATCCCGAGCTCGAGCGGCGGCTGGTCGCGAGCGGCGTGGAGCTCAGGGTCCACCGCCCGTGGCCGGATCCGTTCCGCCTCTCGCACCGGCGGATCTTCGTGTTCGACGGCCGCACGGCGTACGTGGGCGGGTTCGGGATCTGGAAGAGCTGGCTCGGCGACGGCGTCGGGCCGGACGAGTGGCGGGACACCGCCTGCCGCGTCCGGGGCCCGATCGTCTCCGACCTGCAGCGCGCCTTCGACCACAGCCTCCAGGCCGCGCGCGGCGAGCCGCTGCCGGGGGCGGCCTACCCGCGCCTCGAGCGGGCCGGCGACGTCCACGCCGCTGTGGTGGCGAGCACGCCGAAGTGGGCCCGGACCACGACCGCGGCCCGCATGTACTACGCGCTCATCGCCTCCGCGCGGCGGCGGCTCCTCGTCGCGAACTCCTACTTCGTGCCGGACCGCTCGCTCCAGAACGTCCTCATCGCGCGCGCCAGGGCCGGCGTCGACGTGCGCGTGCTCGCGCCGGGACCGCACCACGATCAGCCGCTCGTGCGCGCGGGGCAGCGGCGCACCTACTCGCGCCTGCTGCGGGGAGGGGTGCGCATCTGGGAGTACGGCGCGTCCATGATGCACGCGAAGACGCTCGTCGCGGACGACGTGGCGGTCATCGGGTCCACGAACATGGACTCGCAGAGCCTGTCGTTCCTGTGGGAGGCGTCGGTGGTCTGCGACGCGCCGAGGATCGCGCGGCGCATCGCCGAGCGCTTCGCGATCGACCTCGAGCGCTCGAGCGAGGTCCGCCTCGAGGCCTGGCGCCGGCGCCCGCTGAAGATGCAGCTCGGCGAGCGCGCCGCGGGCCTCACCGAGCCGTGGCTCTGATCGCGCCGCGCGGGCTCGAGCGGCCGCCGCGCGGGGAGCCGGCACACGCGCCGGAAACGAACGACGGCCGGCGCCGCGGGTCGCGGGCCGGCCGTCGAGATGAGGCTCGTCGATCGGGCTAGCGCTTCGAGAACTGGAAGCGCTTGCGGGCGCCGGGGCGGCCGTACTTCTTGCGCTCGACCGCGCGGGCGTCGCGCGTCATGAAGCCGGCCTTCTTGAGGATCGGCCGGTACTCCGGGTTGATGTCGCACAGCGCGCGGCTGATGCCGTGCCGGATCGCGCCGGCCTGGCCGGAGAGGCCACCGCCCCGCGCCGTCACGAGGACGTCGAGCTTGCCCATCTGATCCACGAGCTTCAGCGGCTCGACGAGGATCATCTTGGAGGTCTCGCGTCCGAAGTACGTGTCGATCGCGCGGCCGTTGATCGTGATGTTCCCGGTCCCGGGAACGAGCCGCACGCGGGCCACCGACTCCTTGCGCCGGCCGACCGAGATGTTCGCCTGAGTCGCCATCTTCGTCTTTCCTTACTGCGCGAGGGGGAGCGCCTCGGGCTTCTGCGCGGCGTGCGGGTGCTGGTCGCCCGCGTAGATCTTGAGCTTCGTCAGCATCTGCCGGCCGAGCGCGCTGCGAGGCAGCATGCGGCGGACGGCGTTCTCGAGGATGTCCTCGGGATGGCGCTGACGCAGCTTGTTCATCGGGGTGAGCTTCTCGCCGCCCGGGTACATCGTGTGCGTGAAGAAGACCTTGTCCGTCTCCTTCTTGCCGGTGAACCGGGCCTTGCCCGCGTTCACGACCACCACGAAGTCGCCGGTGTCCAGCGAGGGCGTGTAGAGCGGCTTGTGCTTGCCCTTGAGGATCGAGGCGATGCGGGTGGCGATGCGCCCGACCGTCTGGTCGTTCGCGTCGACGAGCCACCACTTCCGGCCCTTCAGGGCCTCGGCCTTCGTCGCGCTGTGGGTGGTGCCTTTGGCCATGGATAAACCTGCGGAAATCCCGAAATTGGAAACGCGCCTTTTAGAGGAGGGCCGTCCCTTTGTCAAGGGCGAACCCGGCCGCCGCGCGATCGCGGGCGTTGTCCTGCTGAGGCCGGCGCAATCTACATTCTCCGGGGCGCCCCCACAAGAGGAGGCGTCCGTTCCCCCGCAGGGCGGAGCGCGAGCCGCGCTTGCGCCAGCGCGCCTCGCGGTGTGAACTCGTCCCATGCGCGCCAGGATCCCCTTCGTGCTCGGCTCCGCCGCGCTGCTCGCTGCGTGCGCCCACCCGCGGCCCCGGCCGGCGGCCGAGGTGGCGTGCCGGGCCGTGCGCGCCGACGCCTCCAGGCTGCGAGCGGACGTGGAGGCGCTCGCGAGCCGCTTCCAGCCCCGCAGCGCGGCGCACCCTGGGAACCTCGCCCGCGCGGGCGCGTTCCTCGCGGAGGCGTTCCGGACCGCGGGCGCCGAGGTGGAGGAGCAGACCTACCCGGCGTTCCGCTCCACCTACCGGAACGTCCTCGCCCGCTTCGGCCCGGACACGCCGGAGCGGATCATCGTGGGCGCGCACTACGACGCCGAGGGGGACGATCCGGGCGCGGACGACGACGCGAGCGGCGTGGCGGGCCTCCTCGAGCTCGCCCGCATGCTCGCCCAGAGCCCGCCCCCCATCCGCGTCGAGCTCGCCGCCTACACCCTCGAGGAGCCTCCCGGGTTCGCCACCGACTCGATGGGGAGCGTCGTGCACGCCCGCTCGCTGAAGGAGTCCGAGGTCCGCGTGCGGCTCATGATGTCGCTCGAGATGATCGGCGCGTTCTCCGACGCGCCCGGGAGCCAGTCGGTCCCGGTCGGGATGAAGCGCAGCGCGTACCCGACGACCGGCAACTTCATCGCCGTCGTCGGCCGGAGCGGGCACGCCGGGATGGTGGCGGAGATCGCCGCGGCCATGCGCTACGCGTCGTCGGTGCCGGTCGAGACCCTCGTCGCCTCGCGCGACACGCCGGGCGTGGACCTCGCCGACCACCGGAGCTTCTGGGATCTCGACTACCCGGCGGTGATGGTGACGGACACGGCGTTCTTCCGGAACCCGCGCTACCACACGCCCGAGGACACCCCGGACACGCTCGACTACCGCCGCATGTCCGAGGTGGTCGAGGGGGTGCACTGTGTGGTGCAGGCGGTGGCGAGGCGGTAGGGCTAGCTCTTCGCCTGCCCGCCGAGCCGCGCGCGCAGCGCGGCCATGACGCTCTCCGTCTGCGCCGCCACCTGCTCGGGAGAGGACGACAGCGCCGCGGGATCCACCCGCTCGTGCGCCTCCGCCGGCAGGTCGTCGAGGAAGCGCGACGGCGTGCGCGGCAGGAGCTTGCCGCGCTTCGTCCGGGTCGCGGAGCGCGTGAGGTAGAGCCGCTCGCGCGCGCGGGTGATGCCGACGTAGGCGAGCCGCCGCTCCTCGTCGAGGTCGCGCGCCTCGCCCTGGATCCCGGCGCAGGGGAGCAGGTCCTCCTCGACGCCGACGAGGAACACGACCGGGAACTCGAGCCCCTTCGCGGCGTGCAGCGTCATGAGGGTGATGCCCTCGTCCGCGGCGGGGTCCTCCTCCGAGCGGGAGTCGAGCGCGAGGCGCTGGAGCCAGGTGGCCACGGACGGCCGCGCGGTGCGGTGCTCGTACGCCTCGAGCGAGCGCAGGATGCCGTCGAGCGCGTCCACCTTGCGCTGCGCCGCCTCGAACGACTGCACGCTCGCGCGCGCGTGGCCGTAGAGGTCCACCTCCGCGACGAGCGCGCGCGCCGCCTCGGCGACCTTCCCCTCCTCGAAGCGCGCCCGGAACTTCTCCACGAGCGCGACGAACGCGGCCATGCGCTCCGGCGCGCCGCGCGGCAGGTCGGGGATCTCGGCGGCGCGGCGGAGCGCGTCGAAGAGGTGCACGCTTCGCTCGACCGCCCAGGCGTGGACGCGCTCGAGCGAGGCGTCGCCGATCCCGCGCGCCGGCACGTTCACGATCCGCGCGAGCGACACCTCGTCCTGGGGCGACACGCAGACCTTGAGGTACGCGAGGAGGTCGCGCACCTCCGCCCGGTCGAAGAAGGCCGGCCCGCCGTGGACGCGGTACGGCATCGACGCCTCGCGCAGCGCCTCCTCGAGCGGCCGGGACTGCGCGTTCAGGCGGAACAGGATCGCGAAGTCGGCCCAGGGCCGGCCCTCCTGGCGCAGCCGGGCGATCTCCTCGGCGACGAAGCGCGCCTCGTCCTCCTCCTGCCCGAGCGCGAGGACCCGCACCGGCTCGCCGGGGCCGGCGGCGGTGAACAGCCGCTTGGGCTTGCGCTCCGCGTTCCGGGCGATGACGGCGTTCGCGCAGTCGAGGATCCGGCCGGTCGAGCGGTAGTTCTGCTCGAGGCGGATCTCCTTCGCGCCGGGGAAGTGCCGCTCGAAGCGCAGGATGTTCCGCACCTCGGCGCCGCGCCAGCCGTAGATCGCCTGGTCGTCGTCCCCCACCGCGCACACGTTCCGCCGCTCGCCGGCGAGGTGCTTCAGGAGCTCGAGCTGCGCGACGTTCGTGTCCTGGTACTCGTCCACGAGCAGGTAGCGGAAGCGCCGCTGCATCCTCCCGCGCACCTCGGCGCTCCGCGCGAGGAGCTCGACCGGCTTCGCGATGAGGTCGTCGAAGTCGACCGAGCGCTGCGCCCGGAGCGCCTGCTCGTAGCGCGGGTACACCTCGCTCGCCACGAGGTCGTAGTCGTCCCCCTGCCCCTCGGCGCCGGGCGCGATGCGCTTCTTGCCGGCGTTCTTCGCGCGCGACACGAGCGAGAGGACGCGCCCGGCGTCGAAGGCGCGGTCGTCCACCTTCACCTCGCGCATGCAGCGCTTCACGAGGGCCGCCTGATCGCCGGCGTCGCAGATGGCGAAGCGCTTCGGGAGGCCCGCCGCCTTGTGCTCCTGCTGGAGGATCCAGAGCCCGAACGAGTGGAACGTCGAGACGAACACCTCGACGCCCGGCGGTCCCGCGAGCGCCGCGACCCGCTCGCGCATCTCGCCCGCCGCCTTGTTCGTGAAGGTGACCGCGAGGATCTCCTCCGGGTCGACCCCCTGCTGCAGCAGGTACGCGACGCGGTGCGCGATGACGCGGGTCTTGCCCGAGCCGGCGCCGGCGAGGACGAGGAGCGGCCCTTCGGTGGTGGTGACGGCCTCGCGCTGCGGTGGGTTGAGCGTCGAGAGGTCCAGCATCGGAGCCGGGCGTTGTGACACGCGCTCGCGCGCCCGACAAGACTTGACTGTCCGGAGGGCGCTGGCGGCGCCCGCCCACGGGCCCCGCCCGAGGGACCGGTGGCGCCGGGACGCCGTCGGCCCGCCGGAGGAGGTCGCGCCCGGGCCCGGCTCGGCCGCCCGGTCCTGGTCGCAGGGCGCGCTTGCGACCGGTCAAGTCCGGTATGCTGCGCGCCCATGATCCTCCCCCTGCGCCAGCGCCTCGCCGTCCCGCTCGCCGCCGTCGCCGCGGCGACCGCGCTCGCCGCCCACCCCGCGCGCGCCTGCACGAACATCCTCGTCGCGCGCGGCGCCACGGCCGACGGCTCGACGATGATCACCTACGCCGCGGACTCGCACGAGCTCTACGGCGAGCTGTACCACACGCCCGCGGCGAGCCATCCGCAGGGCGCGATGCGCGACGTGTTCGAGTGGGACACGGGCAGCTACCTCGGCAAGGTCCGCCAGGCGGAGGTCACCTACAACGTCGTCGGCAACATGAACGAGCACCAGGTCGCGATCGGCGAGACCACCTTCGGCGGCCGCGAGGAGCTCGTCGACCCGAAGGGCGGCGTC
This sequence comes from Anaeromyxobacter sp. SG66, assembly GCF_022690805.1. Taxonomy (NCBI): domain Bacteria; kingdom Pseudomonadati; phylum Myxococcota; class Myxococcia; order Myxococcales; family Anaeromyxobacteraceae; genus Anaeromyxobacter; species Anaeromyxobacter sp. SG66. Next base: position 9,563 of record NZ_JALCZC010000094.1, on the reverse strand, counting down.
GACTACGGCAGCCTCATCTACATCGCGCTCGAGCGCGCCCGCACCGCGCGCGAGGCGATCGACGTCATGACCGGGCTCGTCGCGGAGTACGGCTACCGCAGCGAGGGCGAGTCCTTCTCGATCTCGGATCCGAAGGAGGTCTGGATCCTCGAGATGGTCGGCAAGGGGCCCGGGCGGAAGGGCGCGGTGTGGGTCGCCCGCCGCGTGCCGGACGGCCACGTCTCCGCCCACGCGAACCAGGCGCGCATCCGTCAGTTCCCGCGCAACGACAAGAACACGCTGTACGCGAAGGACGTCGTCGCGCTCGCCCGGGAGAAGGGCTGGTTCACCGGCAAGGACGAGGACTTCAGCTTCGCCGACACCTACGCGCCCATGACCGCGGGCGCCCTGCGTGCCTGCGAGGCGCGGGTGTGGAGCGTGTTCCGCCGGGTGGCCCCCTCGCTGAAGCTCTCCTCCGACTACGTGCTGGGCGGACCGAGCGCGCCGCGCCTGCCGCTCTGGGTGAAGGCCGACGCGAAGATCTCCGTGCGCGGCGCGATGCAGCTCATGCGCGATCACTTCGAGGGCACGCCCCTCGACCTCTCCCAGGGCGTCGGCGCGGGGCCGTTCGCCCTGCCCTACCGCTGGCGCCCGATGACCTGGAAGGTGGACGGCGCGGAGTACCTGCACGAGCGCGCCATCTCCACGCAGCAGACCGGCTTCTCTTTCGTCGCCCAGTCGCGCGACTGGCTCCCCGGCGCCATCGGCGGCGTGCTCTGGTTCGGCCTCGACGACACCTACTCGACCGTGTACGTCCCGCAGTACTGCGGCAACCGCTCGGTCCCGAAGACGTTCGCGGTGGGCAGCGGCAACTTCCAGGAGTTCAGCTGGGACTCGGCGTTCTGGGTCTTCAACTTCGTCTCGAACTGGGCCTACTCGCGCTACAGCGACATGATCCAGGACATCCAGCGGGTGCAGGGCGAGCTCGAGAGCGGGTTCTTCTCGCGCCAGGCGGAGGTCGAGAAGTCCGCGCTCGCGCTCCACGCGACCTCCCCCGGGCTCGCGCGCGATTACCTCACCCAGTACTCGGTCGAGCAGGGCGACCGCACCACCGCCCGCTGGCGCAAGCTCGGCGAGGCGCTCATCGTGAAGTACCTCGACGGAAACGTCCGCGACGAGCACGGGAAGGTGACGCACCCCGAGTACCCGGAGAGCTGGCGGCGGCGGATCGCGCAGGACCGGGGAGAGCAGATCAAGGTGGTGAGGTTCCCGGGGGAGAAGGACGAGAGCGCTACGGCGGGCGCGAGCACGACCGCGACTCCGACCCCGACCCCGACTCCGACCGCGACGCCGGCCCCGACCCCGCCCTCGACTGCCACGGCGCCGGTCTCGACCCCGCGGCCCTGACCCTCACCCGCTCCTCGCGAGCGCCTCCATCGCGCGCGCCAGATCCTCCGGGAGCGGCGCGCGCACCTCCACCCTCGCTCCGTCGCCGGGCCGCGGGAACGCGAGCCGATCGGCGTGCAGCGCCTGGCGCGCGATGACCTCCGAGGAAACGCCGTACACGGCGTCCCCCAGCACCGGGAACCCGGCCTCGGCGAGCTGCACGCGGATCTGGTGGGTGCGACCGGTGTCGAGCACGACCCGCAGCCACGCGGCGCCGGGGAGGCGCCGCTCGACCGAGAACGACAGCCGAGCGCGCCGGGCGGAGGCCACACGGGTCGTGAACCGGCGCGGATCGGCGGGGTCGCGGCCGTAGGGCGTGTCGAGCGCGCCCTGGTCCGGGGGCGCCCCCGACACGAGGGCGAGGTACTCCTTCTCGATCGCGCCCGCCTGGAACGACCCGCGGAGCGCCGCGAGCGCGCGATCGTGGCGGGCGAGGAGGAGCGCGCCGCTCGTGTCGCGGTCGAGCCGGTGCGGCAACCCCGGGACCGCCCGTCCATCCACGTCGAAGCGCCCGAGCCGGCTCGCCGCGCCGACCGCCGAGGGCGAGGCCGGGCCCGCGGGCTCGACCGGGAGCCCCGCCGGCTTCGCGACGACGAGGCAGTCCTCGTCGTCGTACAGGACGGCGAGCGAGGGCCCCACCGCGAAGCCGGAGGAGGCCGGCGGCGGCCGCTCGAGCTCGATCCGCTCCCCGCCGAAGAGGCGTCGCTGGATCGCGCAGGCCTTGCCCCGGATCCGCACGCGCCGCCCCTCGATGAGCCCGCGTACCCGCTCCACGGGCAACGCCAGCGCCCGGGCGAGGTAGCGGTCGAGCCGCTCTCCCGCCGCCTCCCGCGGCACATCCAGGATCTCCTGGGTCACCGCCGGATCCTGCCACGTGCGGCTCGCGGGCGCTTCCGCCGTCCGGCCCGCCTCGCTCGCGACCCGGCACCGTGTCCTCGAACGTGGCGAGCGAGCGAGGCGCCTTCCTGTCCCTCGATCGTGGTATGGATCGGCGTCGCTCGGGGGCGTGACCGGAGATTGGATGCGAAGCCTGCCCGTCGAGGTGAAGCTCGCCTTCGCCCTTGGCGTCATCGCTGTTGCGGTCGCGCTCGCGAGCGCGCGGCTCGCGAACGCGACGATCGAGCGCAACGTCGAGGCGGCCGCCGCCGTCTCGCTCCACCGCGCGGCGGAGGCCTTCGCCTCGGAGGAGCAGGCCGAGCTCGACAAGCTCGCCGCGACCGCGGACGCGCTGCTCGCGAACCCCGAGCTGCGCGACGCCTTCGCCGCGCGCGACCGTCCGCGCCTGCTCGCCGCCGCGGCGCCGATCTTCGAGGCGATCCGCGACCGGGACGGGATCACCCACTTCTACTTCCACCTGGCGGAGGATCCGCCCAGGGTCTTCCTCCGCGTGCACCTCCCCGAGCTCTTCGGGGACCCGGTCGATCGCGCCACGGTGCACCGCGCCCAGGAGACGCGCGAGCTCGGCGCCGGCAAGGAGCTCGGCAAGACCGCGTTCGCGCTGCGCGCCGTGCGGCCCTGGATCGTCGCGGGCGAGCTCCTCGGCTACGTCGAGCTGGGCCAGGACTTCGAGCGCTTCCTGCGCGACATGAAGGCGCGCACCGGCGACGACTACGGCCTCCTCGTGAAGAAGAAGTTCCTCGACGAGCGCGCCTGGGCGAGCGTCCTCGGCCCGCGCCAGAACACCTGGAACGATCGGACGGACGTGGTGGTCGTGGACTCCACCTCCTTCACGGACGGGATCCTCGACTACGACGGCGACGTGGAGGCGCTCCCCGAGGATGGGGTCCTGCTCGGTCACGTCGAGCGCGGGGGCCGGGCCCTCCTGCGCGGGATCGTCCCGCTGAGGGACGCCGCCGGGCGCAAGGTGGGCGGGCTCGTCGTGCTCCACGACTTCACCCCGCAGCACGCCGCCCTCGAGGCGGGCGCGCCCAGGCTGAAGGTCTCTCTCCTCGCCCTCGCGCTCGCGGGAGCCGCCGCGATGTTCGCGCTCGTCCACCTGCTCGTCTTCCGCCGCCTCGGACAGCTGCGCCGCCGGCTGGAGACGGGAGAGGTGCCCGCGGGGAGCCCCCGCCTGCGCAGCATGGACGAGCTGGGCCGGCTCGAGGCGCACGTCCATCGGATGGCGTCTTCCGACAGGGACGCCCGCGGCGCGGGCGAGGCGCCCCCACCCTCCTAGTCAGCCGCCCCGCTGGTCACCGCGAAGCCCCGTCGAGCGCCGCGCCAGTGGGCGCCCAGGCGGGCGAGCGCGTCATGAGGTCGCTGCCCCGCCCGACGCCGTCCGGCGCGCGGGAGGGGTGCGTAGCATCGCCGCGATCCGTGACGCGAAGGGAGAGGGCGCGCCCGGGAGGAGCAGGCCATGTGCACCATCCGTCTCGCCGCGCGCGCGGCCGCGGCCCTCGCGCTGGCGCTCGCCGCTCCCGCCCTCGCCGCCGAGCGCCCGGCAGGAAAGGCCGGGGACGACGCGCTCGGCACGCGCAGGTACGCGGACTACGACAAGCCCCAGGCCTGCGCCGGCTGCCACGTGGACATCTCCCGGCAGCACGAGCAGGCGATGATGTCGCAGGCGTTCACGCACGCCTGGGACGAGATCGAGTACTTCCAGCTCGCCGTCCCGCACGCCGAGAAGGTCGAGAAGGTGAAGGGCGTGAAGGCCGGCTGCAACGGCTGCCACGCTCCGCTCGCGTTCCTGGCGGGGGACATCCCGCCGAAGCCGGTCGCCGCCGGGACCCGCGCGAACGAGGGCGTCTCGTGCGACCTCTGCCACACCGTCGTAGCCCGCGGCGGCGATCCGTCGGTGAACTACAACTGGATCTCCGAGCCGGGCAAGACGAAGCAGGGCACGCGCAAGGGCGTGAAGAGCCCGTACCACGCGACGCGCGAGAACCCGTTCCTCCGCACCGCCGAGTTCTGCGGCACGTGCCACAACGAGCAGGACCCCTGGGGCGTGTGGGTGAAGTCCACCCAGCTCGAGTGGAAGGAGAGCCCCCAGGCCAGGGCCGGCATCGTCTGCCAGGACTGCCACATGCCGCCCGCGCGCGGGCGGAGCGCGCGCATGGGCGAGGAGCGCGCGGACATCCGCCAGCACCTGTTCCACGGCGCCCACGACGCAGGGAAGCTCGCGGGCGTCGCCGAGGTTCGGATCCACCCCGAGTCGCGCGAGGTCGAGCCGGGCGATCCCATCCGCCTCACCGCGGTGATCGTGAACGCGAAGGCCGGCCACAAGATCCCGTCGGGCTCCGCCGAGGAGCGCGTGCTGTGGCTGCACGTCGAGGCGAAGGACGCGTCGGGCAAGGTGTGGCCGCTGCGCGTCGACCGGAAGGGATTCCCGGGAGAGGAGTACACGATCGCGGACCCGAAGGCGCTCGCGTACCAGGACATCGGCGAGATCCAGGGGACCGCCGGGTTCCAGGGCCTGCCCCGCGACGGGCTCGTGCCCGCCGGCGACCGGATCTTCCGCCTGCCGTACTTCGACGAGAAGGGGCGGATGACCATCGCCCAGTGGAACACCGCGAAGCTCGGGACCGACTACCGGATCGCGCCCTTGCAGGCGGTCGCGGAGACCTTCACCTGGTCGCCGCCGGAGCTGCCCGCGGGGCCGGTCACGGTGACCGCGACCGTCTGGTACTCGCGGCTCGTCTCCTCGGTCGCGGAGTACCTGAAGGTCCCGCGCGACGAGTACGAGCCCGTCCTCGTCTCGACGCACCGCACCACCTTCACCGTCCTGCCCTGAGGAGCCCGCCGTGACCCGTCGCGCCCAGTCGTCCCTGCCCGCCACCGCGCTCGTCGCGGCGGTCGTCACGGCGCTCGCCGCCCCCGGCCCCGCCGAGGGGATCCCCGCGTTCGCGCGGCGCTACCGCTTCTCGTGCACGACCTGCCACGCCCCGTTCCCGCGGCTGAAGCCCTACGGCGAGCAGTTCGCGGGCCGCGGGTTCGCGCTCGAGCCGGGCGCCGAGCCCGCCCGCTCGACGCTCGACCTCGGAGATCCGCTCCTCGAGCTGCCCCGCGAGTTCCCGCTCGCGCTGCGGTTCGACGCCTTCGGCACCGTGAGCGACCGCTCGCCCGAGCTGGACTTCGAGACGCCCTGGACGTTCAAGCTCCTCGCCGGCGGGCGGATCGCGGACAAGATCGGGTTCTACGCGTACTACATCCTCGAGCAGGGCGAGCCCGGCAAGATCGAGGACGCGTACCTGCAGTTCTCGGAGGTGTTCGGGCTGCCCGTGAACGTGCTCGCCGGGCAGTTCCAGGTGTCGGATCCGATCGCGAAGCGCGAGCTCCGGCTCGAGCGGCTCGACTACCAGATCCTGAAGACGCGCGTCGGGGAGTCCGGCGTGGACCTCACCTACGATCGCGGCGTCGCGCTCACGAGCGACGTCGGGCCGGTGGCCGCGGTCGCGACGGTCACGAACGGCAGCGGCATCGGCGCGGTGGAGGGCGGACGGTTCGACACCGACTCGTACAAGAACGTCTCGCTCCACCTCGCCGGCGACGTGGGCCCGGTCCGGCTGGCCGGGTTCGGCTACTGGGGCCGGGAGCGGCGCGGGGGCGTGAACGACACGATCGTCTACTGGGGCCCGCACGTCGGGGTCGGGCTCACCGAGCGCGTCCAGCTCTCGGCCGTCTACCTGGAGCGACGCGACTCCAACCCGCGCTTCGGGCCCCGGGACGAGGACCTCGTCACCCGCGGCGGCTTCGTCGAGGCGCTGGCGTTCCCCACGGGGCCCGACGGCCGCATTGCGGTCGTGGCGCTCTACAACCTCGTCCGCTCGGACGACGACGCGGCCGACGCGGAGTCGGGCGCGCTCACGCTGCAGTGGCTCTACCGCCGCAACGTCCGCATCACGGCCGAGGTGGACCGGGACTTCGACGGCGACGCCTGGACCGGGAGCCTGGGCACTATCGCCGCGTTTTAGACGACAGTTCGGTGCCGCGAATCACGTTCCAGGGTCTCCGCCGGCGTTCCGATCTATGAACGGGGGCGTGCCAACGCCCCTCGTCACCCTCGACCGCGTGGACGTCCGGCTCTCCGGCGCGGTCCTCCTCGCCGGCGTGTCCGTCGCGATCCGGCGAGGCGAGGGGCTCGCCGTCGTCGGCCCGAGCGGCTCCGGCAAGTCGACGCTCCTCCGGCTGCTCCGCGGCGAGCTCTGGCCGCACCCCGCGAGCGCCGGGCGCCGGCTCTTCCACGGCCCGGAGGGAGAGAGCGAGAGCCCCATCGGCGTCCGGGAGCGCTTCACCCTCGTCGCGCCCGAGGCGCAGGACGCCTACGTCCGGCACGACTGGGACCTCCCGGTGGAGGCCGTCATCCGCTCGGGCTTCTCCGACGCGCCGTATCCCGCCGAGCGCGCCACCCCGGTCCAGCGCGCCCGGATCGGCGAGGTGGCAGCGCTGCTCGGGGTCGCGCCGCTCCTCGGCCGCTCGATCCTGGAGCTCTCGCGCGGGGAGGCGCGCCGGGTCCTCCTCGCCCGCGCGCTCGCGCCCGACCCCGAGCTGCTCGTGCTCGACGAGGCCTGCGACGGCCTCGACGCGCGCGCCAGGGAGGCCTTCCTCGCGCATGTCTCCGAGGTGCTCCGGCGCGGCACCGCCGTGGTGATGGCGACGCACCGGCCCGACGAGATCGTCCCCGAGATCGCGCGGGTGGTGGTGATGGAGGCAGGGAGGGTCGTGAGGGAGGAGAGCCGCGCGGCGTTCCTGGGTGGGCTCGACTGCGCGACCTCGACCTCGACCTCGACCTCGACCTCGACCTCGACCCCGACCCCGATCCCGACCCCGACCTCGACCTCGACTCCGACCTGGACCCTCTTCTCCCTCTCCGACGTCACCGTCCTCGTCGAGGGCCGCGCCGTCCTGCGCGACGTCACCTTCACCGTCGCGCCCGGCGAGCAGCTCGCGATCGTGGGCCCGAACGGCGCGGGCAAGTCCACCCTCCTCCGCCTCCTCGCAGGCGAGGAGCAGCCGGCGCGCGGCACCGTCGCGCGGCTCGATCTCGGTACGCGCGCGAGCGCGCCGGAGCTGCGCGGGAGGATCGGCGTCGTGTCCCCCGAGCTCCAGGCGCGCCATCGCTTCGACGCCACCGGCGAGGAGCTGGTGCTGTCGGGCTTCGCGGGCACGATCGGCCTCGCCGTCCCGCCGAGCGAGTCCGAGCGCGAAGCCGCGCGGGTCGAGCTCGCGCGGCTGGGGATCGGCTCCCTCGCGCACCGGCACCTGCTCACCCTCTCCTACGGCGAGCTCCGGAAGCTCCTCCTCGCGCGCGCCCTCGCCCCGCGCCCGGAGGCGCTCCTCCTCGACGAGCCCCTCGCCGGGCTCGACGCCGGCTCGCGCGCCTGGGTCCTCGCGGTCCTCGCCGAGGCCTGCGCGGACGGCGCGGGCCTGCTCGCCGTCTCCCACCACGCCGACGAGCTCCCCCCCGGCGTGCGCCGCGTCGGCCTGCTCGAGGAGGGCCGGATCATCCGCTGGACCCTCCGCCCGTAGGCCCAATTCCCTTCGGCCGGGATCCGGGGCAGGATGCTCACGATGGCCGACGACCCGCGCCGCCCCGATCCCGCCGCCCCCGAGCCGGGCGAGGCACCGAGCGCCGCCCCGCGACCGCCGCCCCCTCCCTCCACGCCACCGCGCCAGCCCGGCCGGATCGTCGCCTCCGCGGAAGCCTCGCGCGCGGCGTCCCCGCCCCCACGGCCGCCGGCTCCCGTCCGCGAGATCAAGGGCGCGATGTTCATCGACACGGCGTCGGGCACGTTCCAGGACCTCCGCCCGCCGCCGCCGCCGGTCATGTCCCGGCGCGAGTTCGAGGCCGAGCTCCAGCGGCTCCTCCGGGAGTACGCCGGCGACGCGTCGAACCCCGGCTCGATCCGCTGCGAGGGCTGCCAGCGCTGCACGAGCTGCATGTTCTGCACGGACTGCGTGGAGTGCTACCGCTGCACGCACTCGCGCGGCTGCCGGTCGTCGAGCCACCTCACGCACTGCACCGACTGCGAGGGCTGCCACGACTGCGCCTACTGCGTGGCGAGCGAGAACTGCACGCAGTCGAGCTACCTCGTCCTCTCCCGCGCCTGCTCCGAGTGCACCTACTGCTTCGGCTGCGTCGGGCTCACGAAGAAGGACTTCCACGTCCTCAACGTGAAGTACTCGCGCACCGAGTACTTCCGGATCGTGAAGTCGCTGCAGCAGGAGCTCGGGCTCGAGGGGTGATGCAGGGCTCGGGGACGGTCGCCGAGCGACCGAGCCCGCCACGCGATACAGAAGGTGATCGCAGTCTCGAACCGTCGTCTCGCGCAACGCCGCCGCCATGCCGCTCCCCTCCACGCTCCTCGCGCTCCTCCTCTCCGCCGCGCCGCGCCTCACCGCCTCGATCGCGCCCGCGGCCGCCCGGCCGGGCGACGCCGTGCTCGTCCGGGTCGCCGGCGCGGGCTCCGAGCCGCGCGGTGAGCTCGCGGGCCGGCCGCTCTCGTTCTTCCGGGCCGGCCGCGAGTGGCGCGCGTTCGCCCCGCTCCCGACGGAGACCGCCGTGGGCCCGCTGGCGGCCCGGATCGAGGCGGACGACGCGCGGACGGAGGCCACGCTCGCAGTGGTGGAGCCGGGCTGGCCCGCGCGCGAGATCTCCGGCGTGCCCGCCCGCTTCGTGGAGCCGCCGCCCGACGTCACGGCGCGCATCGCCGCGGATCGGGCCGCGTTCGACGCCGCCTACGCGCGGCCCCCGGAGCCGCCCCGCTTCCGGCGCGCCTTCGCGTGGCCCCGGCGCGCGCGCCTGTCCGGGCACTTCGGCGAAAAGCGCGTGTTCGACGGCGTGAAGCAGAGCGTCCACTACGGCGCCGACGTGACCGGACCCGTGGGCGCGCCGATCCGTGCCGCGAACGACGGCGTCGTCGCCCTCGTGCGGGAGGCCTACCTCTCCGGGCGGACGGTCCTCCTCTCTCACGGCGCCGGCGTGTTCACGGCCTACTTCCACCTCTCCCGCATCGACGTCCGCCCGGGCCAGGCGGTCCGGCGCGGCGCGCGGATCGGGCTCCTCGGAGCGACCGGGCGCGCCAGCGGCCCGCACCTGCACTGGAGCGTGCGCGTGGGCGGGCTGTTCGTGGATCCCGAGTCGCTGCTCGGGATCGACCCCGCCTCCGGGAAGGCGCCGCCCCGCGCCCCGCGCCCGCCCT
>NZ_JALCZC010000093.1:0-16382 GCF_022690805.1 Anaeromyxobacter sp. SG66 | reverse complement strand
GCCCTCGGCGACTCCGGCGCGCTCGCCGGGCTCGAGCCGCTGCGCGCGATCGCCGCCGCGGAGCCGGCCCTCCCCGAGCCCGACGGCGCGCTCGCGCGGGTCATGCGCGAGGTCGGCCCGCGCTGCGGCGCGGGAGACCTCGCGCGCCGCGCCATCCGGGAGCTCGAGGCGACGCGGCGCTGACTTCCTTCACCGGTCCGAGACCTGCGGGGCCGCACGCGGCCGGCCCCGGCGCAGCGCGCGCGCCGCGAGCGGCAGCGCGAACCAGGTCCCGGCGAGGAGCGCGAACGTCGCCCCGGCGACCGCGACGGGAAGGCCCTGCGAGCCGGGTACGAGCCGGACGGTCACGACGCCGAGGTCGACGGCGAGGGCGACCGCGAGCGGCAGGATCGCCGCGACGACGAAGCGCGTCGCCACGCGATGGAACGCCTCCGTCTCCTCCCCGCGCTCGACGATGCGGTGCCAGGCGGCGGGCGCGACGAGCAGGACGATGGTGAGGACCCCGAACCCCACCGCGCCGACGTGCGCCCATTGCGCCTCGCGCGGCAGCTCCCGGAACGCCCGCGTCATCATCACCGCGAGCTGGAACCCGAGCAGCGCCTGCGCGCCGGGGAGCACCATGCGCGCCTCGGTGAGCACGTGCCGGATCTTCTTCTCGACGCTCGAGTCGCTCACCTCCGTGCCCTCCTCCCGTGGCGGGCGTCTCCTGCGCGCGACGCCCGTCGCGGCGTACCAGGTCCCCACGGCGACGAGCGCCACCGCGGCGCCCGCGAGCACCGCGCCGAGCGCGCCGGCGACCGGCTGGAGCCCGATCGCCACGTCCCCGGAGAGCCCCAGCGCGAACGGCAGGAGCGCGAGCGACACCGCCCGCATCGTCAGGCGGTGGATCCCCTCGGTGTCCTCGCCGGCCTCCACGAGGCGGTGCCACGGCGAGGGCAGCACCACGAGCGCGAGCGCGAGGAGCAGCGTGACGAGCGTCGCGAGCTTCGAGGCCCTCGCCCACCCGGGCAGCTCCTCGAAGCCCGGCTCGAAGAACGCCCGGAGGTCGAACCCGATGAGCACCTGGAGCCCGAGGACCAGGATCCGCGCCTCGTCGAGCGCGTTCTGGACCTTGCTCGAGAGCTCCGCCACCTCCGAACGCTGCGGCGCGCCGCCCGGCGCTACAAGGTGCGGGGAGGCGGCGAGGCGCCCGGCCGTCCGGAGTCGGCCTCCTCGGCGGCCCGGATGGCGCGGTCGAGGAGCTCGATGGGGTGGGCGGCTGGGAGCTCCGCGCCACGCTCCGCCAGCATGCGGCGGATGTGGAGCGAGCAGCCGGGGTTCGCGCTCGCGAGCAGCGTCGCGCGCGTGGAGAGCACCGCCTCCGCCTTGCGCCGGCCGATCTCGACTGCGGCCTCCGGCTCCACGAGGTTGTAGACGCCCGCGGAGCCGCAGCACTGCTCGCCGTCGGGGACCTCGACGAGCTCGAGCTCGGGGATGGTGCGGAGCAGCGCCCGGGGCGGCTCGTTCACGCGCTGCGCGTGCCCGAGGTGGCAGGGCGAGTGGTAGGCGACGCGCGCGCGGAGGGCGGCGCGGCGGGCCCGCGGCGGGAGCGCGGCGAGGAGCTCGGTCACGTCCTTCACGCGCGCCGCGAACGCGCGCGCCCGGGGCTCGAAGGGATCGCCCTCGAACAGCGCGCCCACGTCCTTGAGGTGCGAGCCGCAGCCGGCCGCGTTCACGACGACGACGTCGATCGCCTCGCGCTCGAACCGCTCGATGAGCCGGCGAGTGAGCCGCCGCGCCTCGGCCTCGCGCCCGACGTGCAGCGAGAGCGCGCCGCAGCAGCCCTGCCGGCGCGGCGCCACGACGTCCACGCCCTCCGCGGCGAGCACGCGGACGGTGGCCGCGTTCACGCCCGGGAAGAAGACCCGCTGGACGCAGCCGGTGACGAGGCCGGCGCGCAGCCGCCGCGCGCCGCGGGCGGGCGTCCGCTCGGGCAGGCGGGCGAGGAGGTCGCGCAGCGGCACGACGGGCGCGAGGGCGTCGAGCGCGGCGAGCCGCCGCGAGAAGCGCAGGAGCCCGAGCCGGCGCGCGAGCCGCTGCAACCCGCTCGCGCGCCACGCCCACAGGAGGAGCGCCGCGCCGCGCAGCCGCCCGGGCCGCGGGAACAGCGCGAACACGCCGGCGCGGTGCAGGCGGTCCGCCGGCGCGCGCCTGAGCTCGCGCTCCACCCGGAAGCGCGCCGCCTCGATGACGTGGTCGTAGCGCACGCCCGAGGGGCACGCGGTCATGCAGGCCATGCAGCCCAGGCAGCGGTCGAAGTGCTCTGCGACGACGGGCGACATCGCGACGCGGCCATCCTCGAGCGCCTGGAAGAGGTCGATGCGCCCGCGCGGCGAGTCCATCTCCTCCTGCCAGCTCTGCCACGTGGGGCAGACCGGCAGGCAGAAGCCGCAGTGGACGCAGTCGTCCGCCGGGTTCCGCACCCGCTCCGGCGCGCCGCCGCTGCGGCTCGTGCCGCGGTCCTCGGCGGGCACGCCGCGCGCGTCGCGGGCGGCCGTCCGCTGGGTGGCGATGCGGGCGTCGTCGGCCGTCGGCATCAGATCCCCCCCGCGAGCCGCCCGGGCGCGAGCCGCCCGTCCGGATCGAGCTCACGCTTCAGCCTGCGCATCACCTCGACGGCGGGCGGCGGATCGCCCCACGGGTCCGCGACGGCGCGCAGCGCGGCCGGCGCCGCGGCGAGCACGAGCGAGCCGTTCCCGGGCCGGAGCGCCACGCGGGCCGCGGCCACCGCGCTCCCGGTCGCCTCGGCGCGCGAGAGCGCTCCCGCGACGAACGCGATCCCGAGCGCGGGGTGGAGCACGAGGGCCCCCGCGGTGAGCGTCGCCGCGAGGGGCTCGAGCGCCCGCACCGCGCCCTCGAGCGACGCGGGCGGGAAGGCGGCCTTCGCCCGCACGTCCCCGGCGAGGCGGAGCGCGTCGTGCCGCGCCCAGAGCGCCGCCTCGTCGGCGCCCGCGAGCGCCTCGCACCGGGGGTCGAGCGCGAGGAGCCGCTCGGCCTGCTCCCGCACGCCCGGACCGAACCCCTCGAAGCGGATGGCGAGCCGGAACCGGTCGCCCTCCTGGAGCGCCGCCATCGCCACCGGATCGAGGCGCGCGTCGAGCGCGGCGCGCGCGAGGGCGCGGACCTCCGCGGGCGTGAGGCCCGGGACGGCCACCGTGGCCGACGCCTCGGGCAGCGGGTGGAGCCGGAAGACCACCTCCGCGACGAGGGCGAGCGAGCCGAGCGAGCCGCAGAGGAGCCGCGGGAGATCGAACCCCGCCACGTTCTTCACGACCTTGCCGCCGCCGCGCGCGACGACGCCGTCCGCCCGGACGAGGGTCACGCCGACCACGAGATCGCGCACCGTGCCGAAGCGCGTCCGGCGGGGGCCGAAGGCGTTCGCCGCCACGACGCCCCCCACCGTCGCACGCTCCGGGTGCGGGGGATCGAGCGCGAGGCGCTGCCCGTGCGGCGCGAGGTGGCGCTGGAGCGCGGCGATCGTCAGCCCCGCCTCGACGGCGACGATCTGGTCGGCGGGGGCGTGCTCCTTCACGCGGTCGAGCCGGCGCGTGTGGAGCACGGCGTCGAGCCGCGCGGGCGGCTCCCCGAGCTCGAGGTCCGTGCCGCCCCCGATGAACGTCACCGCGGCGCGGTCGCGGGCGAGCGCACGCATCGCGTCGGCCGCCTCGTCGAGGGAGCCGGGCTCGAGCGCCACCCGCGGGGTGAGGCCCAGGACGGCGTCTCCGTCCGCCGCCGCGCGCACCGCGCTCACCAGCGCTCCGCGAGCCCGGCCACCTCGGCGGGGTGGGGGCGGTAGGGGCCGGGCTTCTCGCCGCAGAGGCGCGGCGTCGGGAAGACCTTGCCCGGGTTCATGAGCGCGGCGCCGTCGAAGGCGCAGCGGACGCGCTGCATCGTGTCGAGATCGTCCGGCCCGAACTGCTCCGCCATGTACGCGGCCTTCTCCGCGCCGACGCCGTGCTCGCCGGTGATCGAGCCGCCGTAGCGGATGCACAGGCGCAGGATCTCGCCGCCGAGCCGGGCCGCGCGCTCCTCCTCGCCCGGCACGCGCGCGTCGTAGAGCACGAGCGGGTGGAGGTTCCCGTCCCCGGCGTGGAAGACGTTCGCCACCCGCAGCCCCGCCTCCTCGGCGAGGCGCCCGATGTCGCGCAGCACCCGCGCGATCTCCGAGCGCGGGATGACTCCGTCCTCGACGAGGTAGCTCGGGCTGATCCGGCCCACGGCCGCGAACGCCGACTTTCGCCCCTTCCACATGAGCTGCCGCTCCGCCTCGTCGCGCGGCACGCGGATCTCGAGCGCGCCCGCCGCGCGCGCGATCTCGATGGCGCGCGCCGAGACGTGCTCGACCTCGGCGCGGGGGCCGTCCGCGTCCATGAGCAGCGCCGCGCCCACGTCCGGCCAGTCGAGGCCCGTCGCGGCCTTGGCCGCCACGATCGCGAGCCGGTCCATCATCTCGATCGCCGCGGGCAGGATGCCCGCCGCGATGATGCCGGAGACCGCGGCGCCCGCCTCGTCGGTGGAGGGGAAGGTCGCGAAGAAGGTCCGCGTGGTCTCGGGCTTGCGCAGGAGCCGGACGGTGACCTCGGTGACCACGCCGAGCATCCCCTCGCTCCCGACCAGCGCGGCGAGCAGGTCGTAGCCGGGCGCGTCCGGCGCCGGACCGCCCAGGTCGACGACGGCGCCGTCGGAGAGGACGACGCGGGCGGCGAGCACGTGGTTCGTCGTGAAGCCGTACTTGAGGCAGTGCGCGCCGCCGGAGTTCTCGGCGACGTTGCCGCCGATCGAGCAGACGCTCTGCGACGAGGGATCGGGCGCGTAGTAGAAGCCGGCGCCGGCCACCGCGCGCGTGACGTCGAGGTTGATGACGCCGGGCTCGACCCGCGCCCAGCCGTTCTCGAGGTCCAGCTCCAGGATCCGCCGCATGCGCGAGAGCGAGAGGACCGCGCAGCCCGGCACCGGGCGCGCGCCGCCGGACAGGCCGGTCCCCGCGCCCCGCGGCACGAGCGGCACGCTCGCGTCGCGCGCCACGCGGACGACGGCTGCGACCTCCTCGGTCGAGCCGGGGAGGACGACGAGGTCCGGGCGGACGCGGCCGTGGGTCAGGCCGTCGCACTCGTAGACGAGCAGCTCCGCGGGATCGACGACCACGTTCCGGGGCCCGACGATCGCCGCGAGCTTCTGGGCGACGGCCCGCGCGCCGGCGCCTCCCCGCTGGGCCGCCTCCCCTGCTGCGCTCCGAGCGGTCACCGGTAGAGCACCTCCGGGAGCCAGAGGCCGATCGCGGGGAAGAGGTAGAGCAGCAGGACCGCGAGGACCTGGATCGCCATGAACGGCATCATGCCCGCGAAGATCTGGTTCAGGGTCACGTGCTTGGGCGCGACCCCCTTCAGGTAGAAGGCGGCCATCGCGACGGGCGGCGACAGGAACGCGGTCTGGAGGTTCAGCGCCACGAGCAGGCCGAAGAACAGCGGGTCGATCTCGAAGTGGCCGAGGAGCGGGATGAAGATCGGCATGAAGATGACGATGATCTCCGTCCATTCCAGGGGCCAACCCAGGAGGAAGATGATGACCTGGGCGAGCAGCATGAACTGCACGGGCGAGAGGTTCAGCCCGAGCACCCAGTGCTCGATGATCTGCTGCCCGCCGAGGAGCGCGAAGGCCGCCGAGAAGATCGACGAGCCGACGAACAGCCAGCAGACCATGGCGGTCGTCTTCGCGGTCAGGAACACCGACTCCTTGATCACGCTCCAGCGGAACTGGCGGTAGGCGGCGGTGAGGAGCATGGCGCCGGCGGCGCCGAGGGCCGCCGCCTCGGTCGGCGTCGCCCACCCGAAGATGATCGACCCGAGCACGGCGAGGATGAGCGCCGTGAGCGGGAAGAACGAGGTGAGCAGCATCTTCAGGATCTCGAGCCGCTCGAACGTGAAGATGGCGTAGTGCAGCACGAGCACCACGAGGGCCGCCGCGAGCGCGATCCAGAACGCGAGGGGCACCGGCTTGCGCCCTGGGCCCTCCGCCACGCGGGCGCCCTCCGCGCGCTCCGCGGCCGCCTCGAGCGCCGACCCCGGCGCCTCCGCGCCCGGAGGCTCGGCGAGCGTCCCGGGGACGGGCTCCGCCAGCGGCGGCTCCACCACGCCCGGCGCCGCGGCCACCTCGGCCTCGCCCGGCGGCTCCGCCACGCCCTCGTACACGAACGCGTCGGCGCCGCCGCCGGTCTCGGCGATCTCGCGCAGCCCGCCGGTGTCGATGACGATCTCCCGCGTCACGGCCTGGTGGACGACGAGGAACCCGAGCGCGGCGAGCAGCGCGGGCAGCGCGGAGACGGCGAGCTGGCCGGCGACCCAGCGCCGCCGCGGGCCGCCGGGCGCGGGGCGCAGGAGCGCGGCGACGAGGCCGGGCAGCGCGCGCCGGTGCTCGCCCCCCGCGATCGCGCGCGCGCTCGCCGTGAGCGGCACGCTCCGCTCGGACTCGGGCGGCATGGGCGCGAGGGAAGGCTTGAGCTTCGCCATCACGACGACGTACGCGATGTAGAGCCCGGCGAGCATGAGGCCGGGGAAGAACGCGCCGGCGTAGAGCTGCACCACCGACACCCCCGCCGTGGCTCCATAGAGGATGAGCATCACCGACGGCGGGATGAGGATGCCGAGGCAGCCGCCGGCCGTGATCGCCCCCGCGGAGAGCTTGATGTCGTAGCCGGAGCGGAGCATCGCGGGGAACGCGAGCAGGCCCATGAGCGTGACCACCGCGCCGACGATCCCGGTGGCGGTGGAGAAGAGCGCGCAGGTGGCGAGCGTCGCGACGGCGAGCGAGCCGGGGATGAACGACATCGCGAGGTGCAGGCTCTTGAAGAGCTTCTCGATGAGGTTCGCCCGCTCGACCATGTAGCCCATGAAGACGAAGAGCGGCACCGCGATGAGGACGTCGTTCGTCATCGTCGCGTAGGTGCGCTGGACCATGAGGTCGAGCGTCTGCTGGACCGCGAGGTCGGGGTTCGTCCAGCGGTAGGCGAGCCACGCGAAGAGGACGCCCATCCCCATGAGCGTGAAGGCGGTGGGGAAGCCCAGCATGATGGCGACCACCACGAGCGAGAGCATGAGCAGCCCGAGGTGGCCCTGCGTCCACTGCGACGGCGGCGGCATCACCACGACCGTCGCGAGGACGAGGAGCCCCATGAGCGTGAGGCCGAAGACGAGCTCCTTCCTCACGGGCGCACCTCCTCGTGCTCCTTGCGGGCCACCACCTCGTCGAGCGCGGCGAGGTCCTCGTCCTTCACGTGGACCATCTCCTTCAGCTTCTCGACGTCCACCTCCTCTACGTCCTCCTGGCGCTGCGGCCACGCCCCGTCCCGGAGCGCGACGACGCAGCGGGCGATCTCGACGAGGCCCTGGAGCAGGAGGAGCGCCCCCGCGACCGGGATGAAGGCCTTGAACGGATAGAGGGGCGGGCCGTCGACCGTGATGGTCGAGTGCTCGCGGATGAGCCAGGACTCCCGCGCGTAGTCCCAGCCCGCCCACACCATCGCGACCGCGCCCGGCAGGAAGAACGCGAGGTAGAGGACGAGGTCGATGGTCGCCTGCAGGCGCACGGGGAAGAAGCCGTAGAGCACGTCGCCCCGCACGTGGCCCCGCTTCGCCAGGGTGTACGCGCCCGCCATCATGAAGAGGACGCCGTACCCCATGATCTGCGCGTCGAACGCCCAGGCGTGCGGAGCGTCGAGGAGCTTCCGCGAGAGCACCTCCCAGGTGATGAGCCCCGTGAGCGCGACGATGAGCCAGGCGAAGAGCTGGCCGACCCGGGTGGAGAGCTTGTCGACCGTGAGGAGGAGCCGCTGCATGAGGGCGCCCTAGCCCTTCTTCGCGGCCTGCTTGCCGAAGAAGTGGTTGTAGGCCATGCGGAAGTCGACGTTGGTGTCGGCCTGCCAGCGGGCGGCGCGCTGCGCGAACTTGCGCTGCGACTCGAGCACCTTCTTGAACATCGGGTTCTCGGCGGCGCGCTTGTCCATCACCTCGTTCCAGATCTCGAGCTGCCGCTTCAGGACCGCGTCGGGCGTCTTGTAGAACTTCACGGCCTGCTTCTGCTGCATCTCCAGGTAGTCCGCGGAGTAGCGGTCGATCGCCTTCCACGACATGTCCGCCGAGGCGGCCTGGACGGCGTAGGAGACGATGTTGCGGAGGTCCTGCGGGAGCGCCTTGTACTTGGCGCCGTTGAACAGGACCTCGAACTGCTCCGAGCACTGGTGGAAGCTCTGGAGCATGCAGATCTTGGAGACGTCGGGGAACCCGAGCGCCCGGTCCGACGAGGCGTTGTTGAACTCGGCCGCGTCGAGCAGGCCGCGGTCCATCGCGGGCACGATCTCGGCGCCGGGCAGCGCGTTCACCGCCGCGCCCAGCCCGGTGAAGATGTCGATGGAGAGGCCGACCGTCCGGAACTTCAGCCCCTTCATGTCGTCGACCTTGGCGACCGGCTTCTTGAACCAGCCGAGCGGCTGCGTGGGCATCGGCCCGTACAGCATGGAGACGACGTCGAGGTTCAGGGACTTGTAGACCTCCTCCATGAGGTCCTTGCCGCCGCCGTAGTAGTGCCAGGCGAGCAGCATGTTCGGATCCATCCCGAACGCCGGGCCCGAGCCCCACAGCGCGAGGGCGGTGTTCTTCCCGTACCAGTAGGCGACGACGCCGTGGCCGCCGTCGAGCGTGCCCTTCCCGACGGCGTCGAGCAGGTCGAACGCCTTCACCACGGCGCCCGCGGGCAGCACCTCGATCTTGAGGCGGCCTCCCGACATCTCGTTCACCTTCTTCGCGAAGTCGAGGGCGTACTCGTGGAAGATGTCCTTCGTCGGCCACGTGCTCTGGAACCGCAGCGTGGTCGGAGCCTGCGCGACGTGGATGGTCGGGCCGGCCGCGACCGCCGCTCCGGCCGCGCCGAGCGCCGCCCTCCGGAGGAAGTCACGCCGCGTACGCTGCACCTTCGCCTCGGGCGCCGAGCCCTTCGCGTTCTTCTTCATGCCTGCGCTCCTTCTGCCGTGAGCCGGGGTAGGTGGGCTGCTGCAGAGGACTTCGTTGGAAGCGCGTCGAGCGGGCGGCAAGGCATCGGCGGGGCGTGCTGAACGGATTCCGTGCCGCGGCGCGGCCGGCTCCGGATGTGACGGCGAGCGCACATCCACGGCTTGCCGACGACACGGTGCGTCAGGTCATCGACACCACCGGGCGCCCCGACCTAGGCCCGAGCGGAAGAACCTCGGCGCGTCCATCGTTGAGCGGGAGTGCGGGCGTTCGCGGGTTCCGGAGGCCCTCAGCCGGAGCGCGCGGCGCGCGGCGTTTTGCCGCGCAAACGGTGGGGCCGACGCCCTGGCGTCCGCCCCCGCGAAGGAGTGGCGTGATAGCTTCCGGCCGCATGCTCCGCACCCGCTTCCACGCCCGGGCGATCGCAGCCGCGCTGCTCTTCTCGGCGGCGTGCGGCACCACCGAGGTCGCCTCACCTCCCTCCCCCACCACGCCCGGAACGCCGACGAGCGAGGGCACCGGCGGCTCGGTGGGCACGGTCGGGGGCAGCGTGACCGCGCGGGGCGGCGGCCTCGTCGTGGCGGTCCCGGCGGGCGCGATCGGGTCCCCGCTCGACATCACCATCACCGAGATCACGAACCACGCGCCGCACGGCACGGGGACGGCCTACCGGCTCGGCCCCGAGGGCACGAAGTTCTCCGCCCCCGTGGCGCTCATCTTCAAGGTCGATCCCGACGTCTCGGTGTTCGACCTCGGCATCGCGACGCAGGACGCGTCGGGCTACTGGGTCAAGGTCCCCGGCGTCCGCCGCGACCCGGTCGCGCACACCCTCGTCGCCACCACCACGCACTTCAGCGACTGGGCGGTCGTCCCCGCCCCCTCGACGCGCGATCTCTCCGGCGTCTACAACATCACGTCCACCCGCGACGGCGTCACCGCCCACGGCATCTCGCGGCTCCACTTCGAGGACGGCAGCGCGAGCGCGAGCTACTACCTGCAGACCGGCCGGATCACCGCCGACTCGCCCATCACCATCCCGGGCGCCACCTGCAGCCCGACGACCGCGACGCAGGACGTCGGGCCGAACATCACGGAGATCCTCTCGAGCCCCGCGAGCTTCCGCTGGGGCGCGAGCGCCGTCTGGGACACCGCGTGCACGACGGGCACCGGCAGCCAGGTGCCGGGCTTCTCGTACGTCGTCTTCGACAGCTTCGGGATCAACTATCTCCAGTGCGGGCGGTCGTACCTCGAGACGCCCCTCATCCAGACCGACGAGGTGCGCGGGCGGTACCGCATCGACTGCGGCAGCCAGGGCACCATCGACGCCGACTGGCACTTCCAGCGCTGCTACGCCGGGGAGACCTGCCAGACCGCGAACCCCTGCAAGACCGCCGCGATCAGCTGCGACGCGGGCCTCCCCCAGTGCATCGAGAACGGCAACGTCACGAACGGCACGGTCTGCGACGTCAATCCGACCGCGCCTTACGAGGTCTGCGGCGACGGCGTCTGCAACGTCTGCCGGCTCGACTCGGCCTGCACGCCGACCAACCCCTGCCACGTGGGCCGGATCACCTGTGACACGGGGTTCGAGGTCTGCACGGACACCCTCGCGCTCGTCGCGAACGGCACGACGTGCGACGTGAATCCGACCGCCCCGGAGGTCTGCTACCAGGGCTCCTGCGTCGCCTGCACCGCGGGCGTGGTCTGCGCGACGAACCCGAACAAGTGCGTCGCCGGCACGACCTCCTGCGCCACCGGCCAGGAGGTCTGCGTCGACACGACGACCGCGATCGCCAACGGGACGACCTGCGGGACGAACCAGGTCTGCTTCAACTCCACGTGCGTGGCCTGCACGGCCGGCACGGCATGCGCGACGAACCCCAACAAGTGCGTCGCCGGCACGACCTCCTGCGCCACCGGCCAGGAGGTCTGCGTCGACACGGCGACCGCGATCGCCAACGGGACGACCTGCGGGACGAACCAGGTCTGCTACAACTCCGCGTGCGTCGCCTGCACGGCCGGCACGGCCTGCGCGACGAACCCCAACAAGTGCGTCGCCGGCACGACCTCCTGCGCCACCGGCCAGGAGGTCTGCGTCGACACCACCACGACGATCGCGAACGGCACGACCTGCGGCACGGATCAGGTCTGCTTCAGCGGCGCGTGCACCGCCTGCACGGCGGGCGGCGCCTGCACGACGAACGCGAACCCCTGCGTCACCGGCGCGTTCTCCTGCGCCACCGGGCAGCAGACCTGCGAGAACACGGCGACGAGCATCGCCGCGGGCACGACCTGCGGCACGAACCAGGTGTGCAACGGCAGCGGCACCTGCATCGCCTGCACGGCGAGCCTGGCCTGCTCGACCAACGCGAACCCCTGCGTCGCTGGCACGACCTCGTGCTCGACGGGCGCGCAGACCTGCGAGAACACCGCCACCAACCTGCCGCCCGGCACCGCCTGCGGCACGAACCAGGTCTGTAACGGGGGGACGTGCACCGCCTGCACCGCGGGCAACGCCTGCACGACGAACCCCAACAAGTGCGTCGCAGGCGTGACCGACTGCTCGACCGGCAGCGAGCGGTGCATCGACACGACGACGATCATCGCGAACGGCACGACCTGCGACGTGAACCCGAGCGTCCCGGAGGTCTGCTTCAACGGGACGTGCAGCGCCTGCACCGCGGGCCTCGCCTGCACGGCGAACCCGAGCGCGGCGTGCCTCACGGGCGTGACGTCCTGCTCGACCGGCACGGAGACCTGCGTCGACTCGACGCCCAAGACGAACGGGACGATCTGCGGCACGGATCTCGTCTGCAACGGGGGCAGCTGCGTGGCCTGCGCGGCCGGGGGCGCGTGCTCGTCGAACCCGGACGCGGCCTGCCACGACGGCGTCTTCTCGTGCAGCACGGGCACGCAGGCCTGCGTCGACGGCGCGGCGAAGGCGAACGGCACGACCTGCGGCACGAACCTGGTCTGCAACGGCGGGGCGTGCTCCGCCTGCACCGCCGGCACCGCCTGCGTCGGGAACCCGGATCCCGCCTGCCACGACGGCGTCACCTCCTGCGCCACCGGCGCCTCGGCGTGCGTCGACGGAGCGGCGAAGGCGAACGGCACCACTTGCGGCACGAACCTCGTGTGCAGCGCCGGCGTGTGCTCGGCCTGCACGGCGAGCCTCGCCTGCACCACCAACCCGGACCCGGCCTGCCACGACGGCGTCACCTCGTGCTCCACCGGCACGCAGACCTGCATCGACGGCGCCGCGAAGACGAACGGCACCACGTGCGGCTCGAACCTGGTCTGCAACGGCGGGGCGTGCAGCGCCTGCACGGCCAACGCGGCCTGCAACTACAACCCGAGCTCCGCGTGCCTCACGGGCATCACCTCCTGCTCCACCGGCAGCGAGACCTGCCTCGACTCGACGGCCAAGCCGAACGGCACCATCTGCGGCACGGACCAGGTCTGCAACGGCGGCGTGTGCGCCTCCTGCACGGCCGGCCTCTCCTGCAGCACGAACCCGACGCCTTGCATCCTCGGCGTGACCTCCTGCCTGAGCGGCGCGCAGACGTGCGTGGACACCTCGCCGGCCCAGGCGGCCCCGAACGGCACGACCTGCGACGTGAACACGAGCGTGCCCGAGGTCTGCCTGAACGGAACGTGCAACGCCTGCACGGCCGGCAGCGCCTGCTCGACGAACTCGAACCCCTGCGTCACCGGCGTCACCTCGTGTGCGACGGGCCAGCAGACCTGTGAGAACACCACCACGCCGATCGCGAACGGCACCTCGTGCGGGACGAACCTCGTCTGCAACGCCGGCGCCTGCACCGCCTGCACCGCCGGCACCGCCTGCACCTCGAACCCCGGCGCCTTGTGCCTAACGGGCGTCACCTCCTGCTCGACGGGGACCTCGACCTGCGTCGACTCGACGCCGAAGACGGACGGCACGAGCTGCGGGACGAACATGGTCTGCTCGGGCGGCGTGTGCGGCACCTGCACCGCGGGCCTCGACTGCACGACGAACCCGAGCCCGTGCCTCGGCGGGACCACGTCCTGCTCGACCGGCACGCAGGCCTGCCTGGACGATCCGACGAAGCCGAAGGCGAACGGCCTCGTCTGCGGCGCGAACCAGGTCTGCAGCGGCGGCGTGTGCTCCGCGTGCACCGCGGGGCTCTCCTGCTCCGGGAACCCGAACGCCTGCCTCGCCGGCACGACCTCCTGCTCCACCGGGACGTCCACCTGCGTGGACTCGACGACGGTCCTCGCGAACGGGACGAGCTGCGGCACGAACCTCTTCTGCAGCGCGGGCGTCTGCTCGCCCTGCACCGCGGGCGTCGCCTGCACGACGAACCCGGACCCGTGCCTCACCGGCACGACCTCCTGCTCCACCGGGACGTCCACCTGCGTGAACACGGCCACCGCCGAGCCGAACGGCACGCTCTGCGGCACGAACCTCGTCTGCAACGGCGGCGCCTGCACCGCGTGCACGGCGAACCAGGCCTGCGCGACGAACCCCGACAGGTGCCGGGCCGGCACGACCTCCTGCACCACCGGCACCGAGTCCTGCGTCGACAGCGCGACCGTCCTCGCGAACGGCACGACCTGCGGCGTGAACGAGGTGTGCAACGGCGGTGTCTGCTCGACCTGCACCGCGAACCTGCCCTGCACCACGAACCCGAACCCTTGCGTCGACGGCACGACCTCCTGCTCGACCGGTACCCAGAGCTGCGTGGACACCGCGACGCCGAAGTCGAACGGGACGACCTGCGGCACGAACCTCGTCTGCAACGGCGGCGTGTGCAGCTCCTGCGTCGCCGGCACCGACTGCACGCCCGCGGGCGCCTGCGTCGTGTCGCAGACCTCCTGCTCGACCGGCACCCAGACCTGCGTCGCGACCCCCACGCAGCTCGCGAACGGCACGACCTGCGGGACGAACCAGGTGTGCAGCGGCGGCACCTGCACCGCGTGCACCGCCGGCGCGGCCTGCTCGACCAACACGAACTCGTGCGTCGCGGGCACGACGTCGTGCTCGACCGGCAGCCAGACCTGCGAGAACAGCACGACGAACCTCGCGAACGGCACGAGCTGCGGCACGAACCAGGTCTGCAACGCGGGCGCCTGCGTCGCCTGCGCCGCCGGCGGCGCGTGCTCCACGAACCCGAACCCCTGCGTCGACGGCACCGAGTCCTGCGCGACGGGGGCCCTGACCTGCGCCGACACGAGCACCGTGAAGGCGAACGGCACCTCCTGCGGCACCGACAAGGTGTGCAGCGCAGGGAGCTGCGTGGCGTGCGTCGCGGGCGCGGCGTGCACCACCAACTCGAACGTCTGCGTCGCCGGCGTCACCTCGTGCGCGACGGGCAGCCAGACCTGCGAGAACGGCACGGTCGCGACGAACGAGGGCGCCGCCTGCGGGACGGATCTCGTCTGCAAGGCGGGAGCGTGCCTCCGCGTCGTCACCGGCACGCGGCTCGTGACGCGCTGGACCACCGGCGCCGGCTGCTCGGTCGCCTCCCCGTGCCAGACCACGACGGTCGCGCCCGACGTGGTCTCGCTCACCGCGCAGGTCGAGGCCATCGGGCCGGACGGCACCCGCTACCCCGGCTCGTTCTCGCCGTCGGGCTCGTTCTCCATCTCGGGCGTGCCCCCCGGCGCCTACACCCTCGCGTTCACGGACGGCGCCGGCGTCACGCACTTCTACGAGACGTCGGCCACCTCCTTCGACCTCGGCTACGACGTGCTCGGCCGCGAGGCCACCGCCGCGAGCGCCCCGACCCCCGTGACCCTCACCGTGTCCGGGCTCTCCGGCTGGATCGACAGCGACGAGGTGCAGCTCGCCGCGCCCGACGTCGACGTCTGGGACGCGCCGATCTCCGGCACGGAGCTCGTCGCCGGCGAGGTCGGCGGGAGCGTCGTGGAGGACTGGTCTTCGAGCTCGATCGGGCGAGCCCTGAACCTCGTCGGCGCGACGGACGCCGTGTGGGTGCACCAGCTCGCGACGTCCACGGTGACGAGCGGGATCCGCGCATTCGCCTACCAGGCCATGACCCGCTACGGCGCGACGACCTTCGGCGCCGACCTGACGAACGGCGTCGCCGCGAGCCTCACCGCGCCGCTCGGCACGACCACACAGACGGGGACGCTCACGATCGACTGGCGCACGAGCCAGTTCGAGGCGCTGCTCGCGTCCATGGGCCCGGGCGCCCAGCCTGCCGCGAACCCGCACGCGCTCCTGGTCCGCACGCACCCCTACGCCCTCGCGAGCCCCGCCCCGGTCGCCGCCGGCGGCGTGCTCGAGCTGTTCCGCCTCGTCCAGCCCGCCGCCACCGCCGACGTGGATCTCACGGCGCTCACGCCGCCCATCGTCTACGGCCGGTACCTGGACCCGGCGCTCTGGTCGGAGTCGCGGGTGGCCTCGTTCACGGCGCGCGTGAGCTACACCGCCCCCGGCGCGGCCACCTCGCTCGACGCGCTCGCGACGGTGTCCCGGCGCGAGCCCATGCTGCCCGCGCCTCCCTCGCCCATCGTCCCCGCGGTCGGCCCCGTCCAGGCGCCGCTCGTGAACGGGCTCGACGCGCTCGGCACCCTCGGCGCCGTCGGCGCGACGCCGACGATCGGGTGGTCCGCCCCGCTGGTGGGCACCCCCTCGAGCTACGGCGTCACGCTCCGTGAGCTCTACGCGAGCGGTACGGCGAGCGCCACGCGCGTCGTCGCGACGTGGGCCGTCGCCGGCCGCTCCATCACGCTCCCGGCCGGCCTCCTCGTCGCGAACAGGACGTACTACGTCGAGATCACCGCCTTCGCGCGCACCGCCGAGCAGTTCGACACCGCGCCCAACCGCTCCTCCAACGTGGGGAGCGACGCGACGACGCTGACCTCGACGTTCTCGCCGTAAACGGCCGATCAAGCTTCGCGAACGGGCGAGCGAAGCGGTGAGCATCACCGGCGGAAGTGGGGCGTAGGGGTTCGGAGGCCGGGAGCACGCGAGCGGCGAGCGTCGCTCTCGCCGCGCGGGCATGCGAACCGGACCTCCGGTTTGATGTTCGGCTAACTCCGGGCCGCCGTAGCGTCACGACGCCCACATCCCCAGCTGCATGACGGGACGCAGAGGCGCCACGTCGGTGCGCGAGAGCGATGTCGGCCCGCCGCCCGCATCGCGGCGAAAGCGGTCCATGTGTTCGCGCCCAAAGGTTTTCTCAGCGTGAAGCAGGTTGTGAGCTCGGCCTGAAGTATCCCCACGATCGCGCGACAAATGGCGAGTGAGATCGATCGTCTGCGATACGAGGCAGTTTGAAAGTTGAAGCGCGCAAGCGCCTCTGATCCTCTGAGTCTGCCAGGACGAAGAGGGGA
>NZ_JALCZC010000092.1:0-16526 GCF_022690805.1 Anaeromyxobacter sp. SG66 | reverse complement strand
CGCCCGGGGCCGAGCGCGCCGGCCCGCCGCCGACCGCGCCCGAGCCGCCGCCGGCCCCCGAGCTGGCGATGCCGGACGAGGGCTCCTTCGCGGACATGCTCGCCTCCGAGGGCGCGGCGCCCCGCCGCCGCTTCCAGGTGGGCGAGAAGGTCGCGGGCAAGATCATCCAGCTCGGCCACGACGTGGCGTTCCTGGAGCTCGGCTCGGGGGTCGCCGAGGCGATGATCGAGGTCGCCGAGCTCAAGGACGCGGAGGGGAACGTCACCGCGCGCGAGGGCGACATCCTCGACGCGGTGGTGATCCACGCCGACGACCGGGGCGTCATCGTCTCGAAGGGCCACGCGCGCGCCACGCGGGATCACGCGCGCGAGGCGGTCATCGAGGCGGCCCAGACCGGCCTGCCCGTGGAGGGGCTCGTCAAGGCGGCGAACAAGGGCGGCCTCGAGGTCGAGGTCCACGGCGTCCGCGCCTTCTGCCCGATGTCGCAGATCGACGTGCGCTTCGTGGGCGACCCGGCGACCTTCGTCGGCCAGAAGCTCCTGTTCAGGGTGCAGCGCGCCGACGCGCGCGACTGCGTGCTCTCCCGCCGGGCCCTCCTCGAGGAGGAGCGCGCCGAGAAGGCGCGCGCCACGCGCGAGCGGCTCGCCCCGGGGGCCGTCTTCGAGGGCGTCGTCACGAGCGTGCAGGACTACGGCGCGTTCGTGGACATCGGCGGGGTCGAGGGGCTCGTCCACGTCTCCGAGCTGTCCTGGGATCGCGTCTCGAAGCCGCAGGACCTCCTCAAGTCGGGCGACGCCGTGCAGGTACAGGTGCTCCGCATCGACGAGGATCCGAAGAAGGGCGAGCGCATCGGCCTCTCGGTGAAGTCGCTCGCGCCGAGGCCGGAGCCGGTCGCGGCGCCCGCGGGCGAGCGGCCGGCTCGCCCCGCGCCGCCGCCGCCCCCGAAGGCGGGCGACGTGGTCGAGGTCACGGTCGACAAGATCGAGAGCTTCGGCGTGTTCGTCCGCTTCGCCGGCGGCCGCGGCCTCGTGCCCGCGAGCGAGAGCGGCACGCCGCGCGGGTCCGATCTCCGCAAGTCGTTCAAGGTGGGCGACGGCTTCCGCGCGCTCGTGCTCGCGATCGACGAGCAGCACCGCATCCGCCTGTCCAAGACCGGCGCGGAGGATGCCGCGGAGCGCGCCGAGGCGGCCGAGTACCAGAGGTCCGTCCCCCGCCCGTCGGGCAAGGGCTTCGGCACGCTCGGCGATCTGCTCCGGCAGAAGCTCGAGAAGAAGTAGCGGCGTTCCTCGCCGCCGCCCTGCGCGCCCGCTCGTCCCGGCCTCGCCGGGGGAGCGGGCGCGGTCGCTTCGGGCGCGAGGGTCCTGGCCGACCGCAGGCGGGCCCGCGCTCGGGGTCGGGCGCGGAGCGCGAGCAGGGCCCCTCGGCGTCTCTCAGCCGCGCGGAGCGAGCCCCTCCCCCGGCTCCGTCTCGAAGGCGTGCGGAGGATCCCCGCTCGCCGCGGCCTGCGCGCGGAGCTCGCCCTCCCCTCCCTCGCCGCCCTGCGCTCGGGGCGCACCCGGCTGCTCGATCGCGACGCCCCAGGGCGCGAGGCCTCCCGCGGGCTCGGGTCCGAGGTTGGCGCGCACCACGAGCCCCGGCCGGTGGAGCGTGTAGGCGGTCCCCTCGCGCTCGACGCGCGGCCAGGCGCGCGCGATCTCGACGCGGTGCGCCCGCCGGAGCGCGAGGAGCCGCTGGTAGTGCCCGCGGAGCGCGCCGTGCCGACCGTCCCGGCGGTGCGAGAGCTTCGCGCGCAGGAAGGTCTCCTCCGCCTGCGGGTCGGGGATCTCCCCGGCTCCTTCGGCGATGAACTCGTTCTTGCGCCCCTCCGAGACCGCCGCGGCGAGCGCGGGATCCGTGTGGCTCGTGAAGTACGGGAACGGCCGGTCCTCCCCGTACTCCTCGCCCATGAAGAGGAGCGGCAACCCCGAGCCCAGCACGACGAGCGTGGAGAGCGGGTAGAGGGCGTCGAAGGGGACGAGGGCGGAGAGCCGCTCGCCGTGAGGCCGGTTGCCCACCTGATCGTGATTCTGAACGCAGGTGACGAACCGGACGGGCGCGAGGCCGGCGACGTCGGTGCCGTGCGGCCGCTTCCGGTAGCCGGACCACTGGCCCTGGTAGACGAACCCCTCCGCGAGTGCCCGGCGGACGTCGTCGGGGCCGCCGAAGTCGCCGAGGAAGCCCTTCCGCTCCCCCGTGACGAGAGCGTGGAGCGCGTGGTGGAGGTCGTCCGCCCAGACCGCCGAGGCCCCCCAGCCGCCCGGCGGCGGGTCGAGCACCTCGCGGTCGTTCTCGTCGTTCTCCGCGATGACGTGCACCTCGCGCCCCGCGTCGCGGCCGGCCGCCCGGACCGCCTCGCCGAGCTCCGCGACGAGGTGCACGGGCGAGTCGTCCAGGATGGCGTGCGTCGCGTCGAGGCGCAGCGCGTCCACGTGGAAGTCGCGGATCCACTGCACCGCCGCGCCGATCATGAACCCGCGCACCGGCCCGGAGCCGTCGCCGTCGAGATCGAGCGCGTCGCCCCAGAGCGTTCGATGACGGTTCGTGAAGTAGGGGCCGAGCTCCGCGAGGTAGTTCCCCTCGGGACCGAGGTGGTTGTAGACGACGTCGAGGCACACCGCGAGGCCGAGGCCGTGGGCGCGGTCGACGAAGCGCTGCAGCGCCGCGGGGCCGCCGTACGCCTCGTGGACCGCGTAGAGCTCGACGCCGTCGTAGCCCCAGTTCCGGGCTCCCGGGAAAGGCTGGACGGGCATGAGCTCGACGCAGCTCACGCCCAGGTCGAGGAGCTCCCCGAGCCGCTCCCCCGCCGCGTCGAGCGTCCCCTCGGCCGTGAACGTCCCGACGTGCAGCTCGTAGAGCACGAGCGCGTCCTGCGGGAGCCCCCGCCAGCCTGCGTCCTGCCACGCGTATCGGCGCGGATCGAACACCTCCGACGCGCCGTGCACCCCGTCCGGCTGGCGGCGGGTGGCGGGATCGGGCCGGACGCGCCCGTCCTCGAGCACGAGCGCGTAGCGCGTCCCGTCTCCGGCCGCGAGGTCCCCGGCGAACCAGCCGCCCGGCTCGGCGTGCAGCGGGTGCTCCAGGCCGTCGATGCGGACCGAGACACTCCTCATCTTCGGGGCCCAGACCTCGAAGCGAACCCGCCCGTCCGGCAGGATCGTGGGCCCGTGCGCATGGCGCGTCATTCCGGGAAGCTACGGGGCAGGATAGGGCCGCGGAACCCCCGCGAAACGGCCCATCCGGCCGGGCCATCCGGGATTTACCCGCCGACTCGTCCGGCCGAGATTATGGAGCCCCGGATCGGAAGGCGGGGGTCGACGTAGCTCCCTCCGTGCGCTAGCTTGGCCCGCCCCCGCCCAGCTCGGACCTCGGCGATACTCGACCACTTTCCGACCCAACCCCAAAAAGGAAACCACGGGATGGCTACCTCTTCCGATCGCCCCACGACGAACCCTCATCTCCTCGGCTGGGTCGACGAGATGGCGAAGCTCTGCAAGCCCGACCGCGTGTACTGGTGCGACGGCTCCGAGGCCGAGAAGAAGCGCCTCACGGAGGAAGCCGTCGCGGCCAAGGTCCTCATCCCGCTGGACCAGAAGAAGTGGCCGGGCTGCTACTACCACCACTCGAACCCGAACGACGTCGCGCGGGTCGAGCACCTCACGTTCATCTGCACGCCGACGCGCGAGGAGGCCGGGCCCACCAACAACTGGATGGCGCCGAAGGAGGCCTACCACAAGCTCGGCCAGCTGTTCGAAGGCTCGATGAAGGGCCGCACGATGTACGTCGTCCCGTACATCATGGGCCCGGCGGCGTCGCCGTTCTCGAAGGTCGGGTTCGAGCTCACCGACTCCGTCTACGTCGCGCTGAACATGGGGATCATGACGCGCATGGGGAAGGTCGCGCTCGACCGGCTCGGCCAGTCGGACGAGTTCAACCGCGGCCTCCACTCCGTGGCCGACTGCAACCCCGACAGGCGCTTCATCTGCCACTTCCCGCAGGACAACACGATCTGGTCGATCGGCTCGGGCTACGGCGGCAACGCCCTCCTCGGCAAGAAGTGCCTCGCGCTCCGCATCGCGAGCTACCTCGCGAAGAACGAGGGCTGGCTCGCCGAGCACATGCTCATCCTCGAGGCGGAGAGCCCGCAGGGCGAGAAGCAGTACGTCGCCGCCGCGTTCCCGTCGGCCTGCGGCAAGACCAACTTCGCCATGATGATCCCGCCGGCCGCGTACAAGGGCTGGAAGATCCGCACCGTCGGTGACGACATCGCGTGGATGCGCGTCGGCGAGGACGGGCGGCTCTGGGCGGTGAACCCGGAGAACGGCTACTTCGGCGTCGCGCCGGGCACGAACCGCAAGACGAACCCGAACGCGATGGACTCGGTCCGCAAGGACACGCTGTTCACGAACGTCGCGCGCACCGCCGACGGCGACATCTGGTGGGAGGGCTGGGACACCGAGCCGCCCGCCGAGCTCATCGACTGGAAGGGACAGCCCTGGAAGAAGGGCTCGACCGAGAAGGCGGCGCACCCGAACAGCCGCTTCACGGCGCCGGCGCGGAACAACCCGGCCCTCTCGCCCTTCGTCGACGATCCCAAGGGCGTGCCCATCTCGGCGCTGATCTTCGGTGGCCGCCGCTCCACCACCGTGCCGCTCGTCCTCGAGGCCTTCAACTGGACGCACGGCGTCTACCTCGGCGCGACGATGGGCTCCGAGACCACCGCCGCCGCCACCGGCGCGGTCGGCGTCGTCCGCCGCGATCCGATGGCGATGCTGCCGTTCTGCGGCTACGACGCCGGCTCGTACTTCCAGCACTGGCTCGACATGCAGTCGCGCATCCCGAACCCGCCGAAGGTCTACATGGTGAACTGGTTCCGGAAGAGCGCCGACGGCAAGTTCCTCTGGCCGGGCTACGGCGACAACATGCGCGTGCTGAAGTGGATGCTCGATCGCGCCGCTGGCCGCGTGGGCGCGCAGGAGACCCTGCTCGGCTACACGCCGAAGGCGGGCGACCTCGACCTCTCCGGCATCGACGCGAAGCCCGAGGCCGTCGCCGCCGCCACCCGGATCGATCTGGGCGAGTGGGAGAAGGAGCTCGAGTCGCAGGAGGAGTGGTTCGACAAGCTCGGCAAGACGCTGCCGCGGCCGATCGCGCTCCAGCGCGAGATCCTGCTCGAGCGCGTCCGCTCCGCGCGGAAGGTGCAGTAGCGAGATCACACGGCCCAGCGGGCCCGGCCGCTCGGCGGCCGGGCCCCCTCCCCGCCGTTTCCCGACGGGCGCTTCCCTGCTCGGGCCGTTAAGCTCGTCGTCGAATGTGCACCCTCGCAGTCGCCCTGGGGACGGATCGCCGCTGGCCGGTGGTGGTGGCGGCGAACCGCGACGAGCGGCTCGGGCGGCCGTCGGAAGGCTGGGCGCTCCGTGCGCTCCCGGGCGGCGAGCGCTACGCCGCGCCGCTCGACGCGCTCGGCGGCGGCACCTGGATCGGCCTCTCGCGGACGGGCGTCGTCGCCGCGCTCACGAACTACCACGCCCCCCTCGACTGGTACCCCGACCTCGCGCGCCGCTCGCGCGGCGAGCTCGTGCCCCTCGCCCTCGCGGCCGGGTCGGCGGAGGGCGCGCGCGCCGCGTTCGGCGCCGTCCGGCCGGACGCCTGGAACCCCTTCCACCTCGTCGTCGCCGACGCACGCTCCGCCTTCCTGTGGTGGTACGACGGCGAGCGCGCGGGCGTCGAGGCGCTCGGCCCCGGCCTGCACGTCGTGACCGAGAACGCCTGGGACGGGCGCTGCCCGCGCGCGGCGCTCGTGCGGGCGCGCTGGCCGCTCGACCCCGGCGTCGAGCGGCTGCGCGAGGTGCTCACCGTCCACGCCCCGGAGGGCGACCCCGTGCCCCCGCGCGGCGCCGCGGCCTCCGGCGCCGCGACCTGCATCCACATGGACCCCGCGTACGGGACGCGCTCCTCGACGGTGCTGCGGCTGACCCGGGAGCTCGCGACCTCGGAGCTCTGGACCGCCGACGCCCGCCCCTGCCTCGGGCCGCTCGAGGACCGCTCCTCGCTCGCGGTGGCGCTGGCGCGGACGGCTTGACGCGCCGCCACCGCCGCGCCATGTAGAGCGGCGCATGGGCCTCCTCGATCGCGTGTCGTTCAAGAAGCAGGACGTCGAACCGCCCGAGGCGATCGACCTCGTCGACGGCGGCGTCCGCATCCTCTGGCGGGGCGGGCCGGAGGTGACGCTCCCGAACCACCTGCTCCGCGACTTCTGCCCCTGCGCAGGCTGCGTCGAGGAGGGCACGGGCCGGAAGCTCCTCGACCCCACCACGATCCCCTCCGACATCCGCCCGCTCGGCCTCGAGGCGGTGGGCAACTACGCGCTCCGGATCCGCTGGTCGGACGGCCACGACACCGGCATCTACTCGTGGGAGACGCTCCGCCGCGCGTCGGGGCTCTGGAAGGACTGACGCGGAGGGTCGCCGAGCGGCGCTCAATCAGACATACGCCCGCGCCGGCACCTCGACCGGTGCGTATCGATTGTGCTCCGGCGCGTGCCCCTCGCGCACGTGCCCGAACCTCACCGCGCGCGGGTCGCCCCGGCCGCCGCGGAGCGCGTGCACGAGCAGCCGGACGGTGTTCGTGTCGGCGTGCCCGAGGGCGGCCTCCGAGACGAGCACGTCCGCCGCGCCGCGCGCGCTGTAGGCGGCGGAGCGGAAGGCGCGCGGCTGGGTGAGCGCCGCGAAGGCGCTCGCGACCGAGACCACCTCGATGGAGCGCGAGGGCGCCACGCCGAGCGCGGGGTAGCCCTGCCCGCAGCGCCAGTGGTGGCTGCGCGCCGCGGCGACCGCGGGGTGAGCGCCGAGCACGGTCGCGAGGTGATACGCCCCCGTGAGCGGGTGCGCCGCCACACGCAGCGCGTCCTCTCGCGAGAGCCGCTCGGCCGGCGCGAGGAGCCGCGGCGGGAGGTGTCGCATGCCGAGATCGTGGAGCAGGGCCGCGGCGGCGAGGTCGGGGACGCCGCGCGCCGTGCCCACCGCCGACAGGAGCATCCGCACCGCGGCGGCGGCGGCGGCGAAGGCGTGCGCGTGCACCGCGGCGGCCTCCCGCCGCGCCGCGACGAGCTCCTCGACGAGCACGTCCGGCAAGAGGGCGTTGCCCAGGGCGCGCGCCACGGCCTCGCGCACCGCGTCGCCGTGGAAGAGGTGCCGGTACTCCGCCGCCCCGAGCGGCGCGTCGACGTCCCGCGCGAGCTCGGTCTCGGCGAGCCTGCGGCGGGGCAGCGCCGGCGCGCGGTGGGCCGCGTCCGCGATCGACTCGGGAGAGATCACCGTCCCGCGCCGCGCGACGAGCGCGCCGCGAATGTCGACGATGTCGTGGGTGAGCGTCAGGCGATCGAACATGTCGCCCGGTCCAAGCTAGCAGAGCAGAGCCGCTCCCCGGAGCGCGCGCCCCAACGAGAGGCGCGGGTACCACCCGGTGGAGGGAGCGGCAGGGCCTGCGAGCGCCCGGTGAGCCGGGACCCGGCGGAGCGCGACGTCAGCGCCGTCGGCGGGAGAGCGCGCGGTCCATCTCGCGCTTCGTCTCGCGCTCCGCGATGGCGTGGCGCCGGTCCTCGTGGGCGCGCCCCTTCGCGAGACCGAGCTCGACCTTGGCCCACCCGCCCTTGAAGTAGAGGCTGAGCGGGACGAGCGTGTAGCCGCGCTGCTCGACCTTGCCGCGGACGCGGTCGAGCTCGGCCCGGCTCATGAGGAGTTTCCGGTCGCGCAGCGGCTCGTGGCCGAAGTGCGCCGCCTGCTTGTACTCGCCGATCCGGCAGTTCACGAGGAAGAGCTCGTCGCCCCTGGGCAGCGCGTAGGCGTCGGAGAGGTTCACGTTCCCCTCCCGGAGCGACTTCACCTCGCTGCCGGTGAGGACGAGCCCCGCCTCCCACGAGTCCTCGATGGAGAAGTCGAAGCGGGCGCGACGATTCGTCGCGACGATCTTCTCGCCCTCCGCGCCTCGCGCGCCGCCGGTGGCCTTCGCGCTCATGGCAGCCGGAGGTTGTCGATGAGGCGCGTCGCCCCGGCGTAGGCCGCGACCAGCATCACGCTCCCGCGCTCCGCCCGCGCGACCGGCGCGAGCGAGTCGGGGTGGACGATCTCCACGTAGTCCACGCGGAGGCCCGCGGCGTCGAGGCGCGCCCGGGCCCGCGCCACGAGCGCCGCCGCGTCCCGCTCGCCGCGGAGCGCGGCGTCCGCCGCCTCGCGCAGGGTGCGGGAGAGCGAGAGCGCCCGCTCCCGCTCCTCCCTCGACAGGTAGGCGTTCCGCGAGGAGCGGGCGAGCCCGTCCGGCTCGCGCACGATGGGCATCCCCACGATCTCGACCCCCATCGCGAGGTCGTGCGTCATCGCGCGGATCACCGCCAGCTGCTGGAAGTCCTTCTCCCCGAAGAGCGCGACGTGCGGCCGGGACAGGTTGAGCAGCTTCGCGACCACCGTCGCGACGCCTCGGAAGTGGCCCGGCCGCGAGGCGCCGCACAGCCCCTGCGACGCGCGCTCGACCGTCACCCAGGTCTGGTGATCGGGAGGGAACATCGCGCTCGGGTCGGTCGGCGCGAGGACCCAGTCGACGCCGGCCGACGCGCACTTGGCGAGATCCCCCTCGAGATCGCGGGGGTAGCGGGAGAGATCCTCGTTCGGCCCGAACTGCGTGGGGTTCACGAAGATCGACGCGAGCACGAGGCCGCGCCGCCCGCCGGCGTCCGCGCGCGCGCGCGCCTCACGCATGAGCGAGAGGTGGCCGTCGTGGAGGAACCCCATCGTCGTGACGAGCGCGAGGCGGGCGCCGCCGTCGCGCGCCGCGGAGCAGCGCGCCTGCCAGACGGCGGGATCGGTGATGAGCTCGGGTGCTTTCATCTCGGGAGGGCTGGCTGGCTTTCGTGGCGCCGGGCGCGGCGCGCGGGGAGGCTACACCGGTGCGCCCATGACGCCGCCGGAGGGCTCGGAGTCGTCCTCGTCCTGCTCCGCCGCGACCGGGACGAGCCGCACCGACGAGGAGTGGAAGCTGTGCGCGTCGTCGGGGAACGCGCGGCGCTTCACCTCGCCGACGTACGCGCCCAGGGCGGCGGTGACCGCCTGCCCGATCTCGCCGAAGCGCTTCACGAACTTGGGCGTGAACGCGTCGTCCATGCCGAGGAGATCGTTCAGGACGAGCACCTGCCCGTCGCAGTGCGGGCCTGCGCCGATGCCGATGGTCGGGATGCGGAGCTGGCTCGAGATGATGCGCGCCAGCTCGGTGGGGATGCACTCCAGCACGACCGCGTAGCAGCCCGCGAGCTCGAGCGCGCGCGCGTCCCGGAGGAGCTGCTGCGCCTTCTCCGAGTCCTTCCCCTGCACCACGTAGCCGCCCATGCGGTGGACCGACTGCGGGGTGAGCCCGATGTGCCCCATCACCGGCACGCCGGCGCGGACGATGCGGCGGATCACCTCGACGAACTCGGCGCCGCCCTCGAGCTTCACCGCCTCGACCCCGCCCTCCGCGACGAGGCGCACCGCCGCCTTCACCGCGTCGTCGGCGCTCGCCTGGTAGCTGCCGAAGGGCAGGTCGCCGACGAGGTGGGCCCGGCCGGCCCCGCGGGCGAGGCCGCGGCGCACGGCGGCCGAGTGGTAGATCATGTGCTCGAGCGTGACGGGCAGGGTCGAGTCCTGGCCCTGCACCACCATGCCGAGCGAGTCGCCGACGAGCACGGCGTCGACGCCGGCGGCGTCGGCGAGGCGGGCGGCGGTCGCGTCGTAGGCGGTGACGACGGCGATCTTCTCGCCGGCGTCCTTCATCCTGCGAAGCTCGTGGACGGTGACCCGCTTTCGCGGCGCGGTCTGGCTGGACATGGCTCGCTTCCTCCGGTGTAGGCCCCGTGGCGGGGTCCTGCCCATTGGCGAGGTTCGTTATCCTTAATACGTTGGCGTGCCCATGGGCACGTAATGCTGGGTTCCCTTGCGGTGCCGCCGGATCACGGCCAGGAGCGCCTCGAGATCCTGCGGGTTCTGCTCGAGATCGATGTCGCTCGTGTTGACGACGAGGAGCGGCGATTCGTCGTAGTGGAAGAAGAAGTCACCGTACGCCTTGGCGAGCGTCTCGAGGTAGGACGAATCGACGGATCGCTCGAAATCCCGGCCGCGCCTGCGGACACGGGAGACGAGCACGTCGGTCCGCGCCTGCAGGTACACGACCAGATCGGGCTTCACGATGCGGGGCCCGAGCAGCTCGTACACGCGATCGTACAGCGCCAGCTCGTCGGGCGACAGGGTGAGCGCGGCGAAGATCCGGTCCTTCGCGAACAGGTAGTCCGCGATCGTGGACTGGGTGAACAGGTCCTGCTGGAAGAGGGCCTGCTGCTGCTGGAAGCGCGAGAGCAGGAAGAAGAGCTGGGCCTGGAACGCGTGCTTGCGCCGGTCGCCGTAGAAGCTCGCGAGGAACGGGTTCTCCTCGGCGTGCTCGAGCACGAGGCGCGCCCCGAGCCGCTCGGAGAGCACCTGCGCGAGCGTCGTCTTGCCGACGCCGATGGGCCCCTCGACCGCGATGTACCTGGGTCGTTCCAT
Source organism: Anaeromyxobacter sp. SG66 (assembly GCF_022690805.1). Lineage (NCBI taxonomy): Bacteria > Pseudomonadati > Myxococcota > Myxococcia > Myxococcales > Anaeromyxobacteraceae > Anaeromyxobacter > Anaeromyxobacter sp. SG66. Next base: position 5,925 of record NZ_JALCZC010000092.1, on the reverse strand, counting down.
TCCGGATGCGCGAAAGCGTGGCAGCTTGCCACGGCGGGGCGGGGGTCGCAAGGCAGCGCGGCGACTGGACGCGGGGCGCGCCGTTCGACCGAGACCGTGACAAAATGATCGTGGATCCCGTGATCCTGGGATCAGGGTGTCCGTTGACAGGCGATGTCACGTCACGTATCGTCGCAGCACTTTTGCAGTGCGGACGAGGGATGGGGAGGCAGCGCGAGATGGCCAGCCGAGTCGCGACGCGGGAGCGGTCCGTGACGGTGCGGGAGACGGTGGAGGCCCGGGTCGACCCGGCCTTCCATCGCGCCATCCTCAAGATCGCGCTCGAGCTCAAGAAGCCGAACGCGCCGAGCTACGACGCGATCGTCGCGAGGACGGTCGAGTCCATGCGGCTCGACCCGGTCGCCTTCCAGCACTACCTCGGCGAGAACGGCGCTCGCGGCATGAGCCTGCTCCTCGCCACCGCGCGCACGACGTTCGGCCCCTAGCGGCCGTCGAGTTTCACGGGCGCCCTCCCGACTGAAGGGGTAGGGCGGGCGGAGATAGCGGGTGGGCGCCCGTGAACTGCTACGGCGCACGATACGGGGCCTGCGGCGGGCGTCCTCGCTCCTTGCGCCTGCGGCGTACGGAAGCAGTACGCCTCGGCGCGCGTCGCTGCGGTTGCCCGCCTCGGCTCCCGTCTCGTGCGCCTCGCGCCGCGTTCGATCTCGAGCGCGGGCCTGCGACGGGCGTCCTCGCTCGTTGCGCCTGCGGCGCACTGCCAGGCGCCGCTGGGCGCGGCTCCCGTCGAAGGAGCGCCTCGGCGCGCCTCGCTGCGGGTGCCGTCTCGGCTCCCGTCTCGTGCGCCTCGCGGGTGTTCGGTCCGATTTGAGGTCTAGGTCCCCAGAGCGCGGTCCAAAGCGGCCCACTCGGCGACGGTGAGGGTCTCGCCGCGGCGGGAGGGGTCGATGCCCGCGGCCTCCAGCGCGCGAGCGAGCGCGTCGTCCGGCACCACGCGACCGGCGCGCAGCGCGTTGGCGAGCGTCTTCCGGCGCTGGGCGAAGCCGGCCTTCACGAGCCGGCGGAAGCGGGCCGGATCCGCCACGCGGAGCGCGTCGCCGGGCGGGCGGAAGAGCGCGCAGAGCACGGCGCTCTCCACGTTGGGCGGCGGCAGGAACGCGCCCGGCGGGACGATCCGCTCGACGGAGACGTCGGCCTCCCGCTGCAGGAGCACCGACGCGAGCCCCCAGTCGCGGGTCCCCGGCGCCGCCGCGAGCCGCTCGGCCACCTCGCGCTGCAGCAGGAAGACCGCGCGGGAGACGTGGTCGAGCTGGTCGAGCAGCGAGAAGAAGATCGGGCTCGTGAGGTGGTACGGCAGGTTGCCGACGACCGCGAGGCGCCGAGCGGAGCCCGCGGGCGCGGCCGGCGCCTCGAAGGCCCGCGCGACCTCCCCGTAGTCGATCCGCGCGGCGTCGGCCTCCAGGAGCCGGACGCGCTGGCCGAGCTCCCCGCGCAGGACGCGGGCCATGTCCCGGTCGCGCTCGACGGCGATCACCTCCGCGCCGCGGGCGAGGAGCCGGGCGGTGAGGTGGCCGAGGCCGGCGCCGAGCTCGACCACGCGATCGCCGGCGCGCGGCGCGGCGAGGCGGGCGATGTCGTCCAGGATCGCCTCGTCGCCGAGGAAGTTCTGGCCCCAGCTCTTCTTCGCGCGGAGCCCGTACTTCTCGAGGAGCGCGCGGGGGCTCGGGTAGCGGGCCGCGGCGGCGGGAGGTGCGCTCGTCACAGGCGCCATGCGGGGTCCGCGTTGAGGTCCGAGCCCGCGCGCTCGCCGCGGAGGAACGCGTGCGTGCCGGCGACGGCGATCATCGCCGCGTTGTCCGTGCAGAGCCTGGGGGCGGGCAGGAACACCTCCATGCCCTCGTACTCGGCCGCCTTCTCCGACACCGCCGCGCGCAGCCGGCTGTTCGCGGCGACGCCGCCGGCGAGGACGAGCCGGTCGAACTGGAGGCGGCGCGCCGCGCGGAACGCCTTCTCGACGAGCGCGCGGACGATGGCCTCCTGGTAGCTCGCGCACAGGTCCGCGAGCCCCCTGCCCTCCGGCACCCCGTGCTTCTTGACGTGGTGCAGGAGCGAGGTCTTGAGGCCCGAGAAGCTGAAGTCGAGCTCCGAGCCCTTCACGATCGCCTTCGGGAAGCGGATCGCGTGGGCGTCGCCTTCCCTGGCGAGCCGGTCGATCGCGATGCCGCCGGGGTACGGCAGGCCGAGCAGCTTCGCCCCCTTGTCGAACGCCTCGCCCGCGGCGTCGTCGCGGGTCTGGCCGAGGAGCCGGTACGCTCCGAAGCGCTCCGCGGCGTAGAGCGACGTGTGGCCGCCCGACACCACGAGGCCGAGGTACGGAAACGCCGGCGGCGTCTCGGAGAGGAACGCCGCCACGAGGTGGCCCTCGAGGTGGTTCACGCGCACGAGCGGCTTCTGCCAGGCGAGCGCGAGCGCCTTGGCGGCCTGGACGCCGACGAGGAGCGCGCCCACGAGGCCCGGCCCGCTCGTGACCGCGATCGCGTCGATCCCGTCCGGCCCCACCCCCGCCCGGGAGAGCGCCTCGTCGACGACGGGCATCACCTGGACGACGTGGTTCCGGCTCGCCAGCTCCGGCACGACTCCGCCCCAGCGGCGGTGGATCTCGATCTGCGTGGCGACCACGTCGGCGAGCGCGCGCCGCCCATCCTCGACCACGGCGGCCGCGGTCTCGTCGCAGGAGGTCTCGATGGCGAGGATCTTCATCGCGGCCGGAACCTAACCCGGCCGGGCGGCGGGCGCGAGCGGGTTCGCCCCCACTCGACGGCTCGCCGGCCGCGGAACGCGCCGGGACTACCTGAGCTGCTTCGCGAGGATCTCGCGCACTGCGCGCGACTGCTCTCCGTTGGGCGAGAGCTGGAGGAATCGCTGGTAGGCGGCGCGCGCCTGGGAGACCTTTCCCTCCGCCTGCTTGAGCTCGCCGAGCAGGAGCCAGGCGGGAGCGTAGCGGCCGTCGACCGCGATGGCGTCCTCGATCGCGTGCAGCGCCTCTGCCGAGCGGTTCGCGTCGTAGAGCGCGCGCGCCAGGCCGACGTTCGCAGGGCCGGTCGGCCGCAGCGCGACCGCGCGCCGGTAGTCCGCGATCGCGTCCACGAACCGGCCGGCATCGTACTTGCGCTCGGCGCTCGCGAGGAACCGCCGGTAGTCGGTGTCCTCGGAGCGGGCGCTTGCGGGAGCGGGCGGCGCTGGCGGCGGCGTCGCCTCCGGGAGCTGCTCTGCGGCGGCGGGCTCGCGAGCCGTCGGGGCCGGGCTCGATTCGGAGGATGGGAGCGCGGCGGGGGTCGGAGCCGGAGCCGGGGTCGGGATCGCGGCCGTTGAGGCGGTCGCGGTCGGTGCGGCGGCCACCGTCTGCGGGGGCGGGGTCGCGGCCGGCGTGGGGGCGGCGGTCGCGGTCGGCCCAGCGCCCGTGCTCCCCCCGCGCAGCGCCAGGAAGGCCCCTCCCCCCACGGCGACGACCGCGGCCGCGGCGAGCGCGAGCGGCGCGCGGGGGCGGCGGGGCGGGAGCGAGCTCCGTTCGGCCTCGCGCAGCGGATCGGTGGGCGCGGGCGCGGGCGTGGGGGGTGACGCCGGGGCCCGCGGTGCGCTCGCCCTCGGCGTGGCCAGCGACGGCGGCAGCGGGAGGGTGCCCGGCGGCGGCAGCGGCATCGAGTACTTCCCCGGCTGGAACGCGCCCGGAGGCGGCGTGGGGGCGGGCTGCTCGGGCGGACGGGCGTGAGGCTCGGCGGAGCGCTCCGCCTCCGCGCGCTCGGCCGCGGCCGCCGGCTCCGACCGCGCAGGGCGCGGCGTCGGGGGGACCGGACCCGCGAACCAGTCCACCCCGTCGGGCTCCGCCGCGGTCGGCGCGACGGGAGGAGCGGCCTCCGCGGCGCGGAGCTCGCGGACCGCGGGAGCGACCCGGGGCGCCGCAGTGGCCGGCTCGGGCGCGGGCGGAGGCGGCGCCGCGACCTCGCGGAGGATCCCCTCGAAGAAGAGCTTGGAGATCACGCCCGCGGCGGCGAGATCGTCGTAGTCGGCCTCCTCCACCACGTGCTCGAGGGTCCGCCTGCCGTCGAAGAGCCGGAGCAGCGCGTTCACGTCGTCCGGGATCTCCGCGAGCCGCTCGCCGAGGAGCGCGTCGTCGATCTCGAACACCTTGTCGAGAGCGGGGAGCTGCTCGACGATCCGCCCCCACTCGTCGATGCGGCGCATGCCCTCCATGAGGAGGCCCTGCGTCGACACCGGGATGCGCTCCTCGCGATCGATGGGCTTGAACTCGATCGCGAAGTCCCCGTCCTGCCAGTTGAGCAGCCGGTAGAACGCGTTCTCGCCGGAGAGCTTCCCGCCGAGCTCGCAGTCGACGATGCGGCCGTCGCGGAAGTAGCAGATGGCGAGCGCCCCCCGCTTGCTCCGCACGTGCAGCGCGCCCGACTTCTTGCCCATCTCCAGCGTCTGGACGAGGTCCACGACGCCCATGTCGGAGAGGTTCCCCGCGAAGCTCGCCTTGAGATCCTTCTTCTCGAGGCGCTCCTTCTCGCGCTTCTCGAGGAGGATCTTCACGCGGGTGACGATCTCCTTGATGTAGATGGGCTTCGTCAGGTAGTCCTCGACGCCCAGCTCGAGGCCCTTCACCTTGAACTCGACCGACTTCTGACCGGTCAGGAAGATGAACGGCGTCCCGCGGTGGCGGTCGTCCTCCTTCAGCCGGCGGCACAGCTCGAACCCGTCCATCTCGGGCATCTTGGTGTCCGAGAGGATGAGGTCCGGCGGGGAGATGGCGCACTTCTCGAGCGCGTCGCGGCCGTTCACGGCGGTCGTGACGGAGAAGCCCGCCTTCTTGAGCGAGACCTCCATCACGCGCAGTGACTTGGGATCGCCGTCGACGAGGAGCAGGTGCTGCTTCGCCAAGGTGTCGCCTTTCCGGCGCCGCGCCGGCGCCGCCGCGGCTGATCTCGCCCGGGATTCGCGCGTCAGTCAAGGCGACGACCGCCCGGCCGGCCGGTGCGATCCGGGCTCAGCGCCCGTCGGCGCGGCGGGTCGCGAGCGCGCGCAGCTCGCGCACCGCGTCGACGTGGCGCGGGTTCGTCCGGAGCGCGGCCCGGAGCAGCCGCTCGGCGCTCGCGTCGTCGCCCTCGTCCCGCGCCAGGAGGCCGGCGACGTAGAAGGCGCGGTCGCAGGCCGGGTCCTTCGTGGCCTCCTCGAGCAGCGCGCGAGCGCGCTCGCGATCCCGGGCGCGCGGGTCGGAGAGGCAGGCGAAGGCGAGCGCCGCCTGGTACTCCGGCCTCGGTTCGGCGCGGACCGCCGCCTCGTAGAACGCCCGGGCCCGGGCGAGATCGCGCGTGCGCAGGCACGCCTCGCCCTTCTCGAAGTCGGCGCGCGCCGCCTCGTCGTGCGCCGACGCCGCCCCGGCCCGCCGCGCGAGGTACTCGGCGCGCTTCTTCGGGTGGGAGAGCACCTCGTACGCCTCGTTCACCGCGGAGAAGAGCTCGCGCACCGTGCCGGCCAGGTCCGCCATCGACGGGCTCGCGAACCGGTCGGGGTGGAACCGCCGCGCGAGGTCCAGGAAGGCGCGCTTCACCTCGTCCTTCCCGGCGCCGTCCGGGAGCCCCAGCCGCGCGAAGAGATCCTTCTCCCTCGCGCGCGGGGCGGCCGCGCGCAGCGCCTCGCGCAGGGCTCCATCGGCGTCCGGCGGCGACGCACCCGTGACGCCGGGCGGGAGCGCTCCCGACGGCGGGGCGGGCTGCGCCGGGGCGCCCGCCGGCCGTCCGCCGAACGGCCCCACGCCCAGGTTCCGCATCCCGCGCTGGAGGAGACGCTGGCGCCGCGCGCGCGCCTCCGCGGGATCGCTCCGGCGCTCGCCGGTGGCCTGGGCTCGCGCCGCCGGCGGGGTGGCCGCGG
>NZ_JALCZC010000091.1:0-16755 GCF_022690805.1 Anaeromyxobacter sp. SG66 | reverse complement strand
CTCGCGCGCGCCGCCCGCGCGCGCCCTCGACCTCGCGGTGCTCATCGCGTGCCTCCCTTCCGGCGCGGCGCCGGCCGGCCGCGGCTCCTCCGCGCCGCCTTCCGGGGCGGGGAGGCCTGCGCGGCGAGCGCGCGGCGCACCTGCTCGACGTCCTTGTCGCCGCGGCCCGAGACGTTCACCACGACGAGCCCGTCGGGCCCGAGCGCGCGCGCGACCTCGCGCGCCGCCGCGACCGCGTGCGCGGTCTCGAGCGCCGGGATGATCCCCTCCATGCGCGCGAGGTACTGGAGCGACTCGAGCGCCTCCACGTCGGTGGCCTGCATGAGCGTGAGCCGGCCGGTGTCCTTGAGGTGGGCGAGCTCGGGGCCGACGCCCGGGTAGTCGAGCCCGGCGCTGATCGAGTGCGCCTCGCGGATCTGCCCGTTCTCGTCCTGGAGCACGTAGCTGCGCGAGCCGTGCAGGACGCCCGGCGTCCCCTTCGCGAGCGAGGCCCCGTGACGGCCGCTCGCGAGCCCGTGGCCGGCGGCCTCGACGGCGACGAGCTTCACGGCAGGGTCCTCGAGGAACGCGGAGAAGATGCCCATCGCGTTCGAGCCCCCGCCCACGCAGGCGACGACCGCGTCGGGCAGCCGGCCGGTGAGCGCGAGGCACTGCGCCCGCGCCTCCGCGCCGATGACGGACTGGAAGTCGCGCACCAGCGCGGGGTACGGGTGGGGGCCCGCGACCGAGCCGATGATGTAGTGGGTGTCGCGCACGTTCGTCACCCAGTCGCGCAGCGCCTCGTTCATCGCGTCCTTGAGCGTGCGCGAGCCGGACTCCACCGGGACGACGCGCGCGCCGAGGAGCTGCATGCGGAAGACGTTCAGCGCCTGCCGCTCGACGTCGAGCGCGCCCATGAACACGTCGCAGGGCAGCCCGAAGAGCGCCGCCGCGGTGGCCGTCGCGACGCCGTGCTGGCCGGCGCCGGTCTCCGCGATGATGCGGGTCTTCCCCATCCGCCGCGCGAGCAGCACCTGACCGAGCGTGTTGTTCACCTTGTGCGCGCCGGTGTGGCAGAGGTCCTCGCGCTTCAGGAGCACCCGGCAGCCGCCGGCGTCGGCGCTCATGCGCCGGGCGTCGCCGAGCGGCGTCTCGCGCCCTGCGAAGCGGGTGAGCAGGTCGGAGAGCTCGGCGCGGAAGGCCGGATCCTCCCGCGCGGCGCGCCAGGCCGCCTCGAGCTCCTCGAGCGCTGGGACGAGCGTCTCGGGGACGTAGCGCCCGCCGTACGCGCCGAACCGGCCGCGCGGGCCGGGGAGGGGAACCGGAACCGTCATCGTGCTGCCTCCTTCGCCGCCTGGATGAACCGCCGCAGCTTGTCCTCGTCCTTCACGCCGGGCGCGCTCTCCACGCCGCTCGCGACGTCGACGCCGTAGGGCCGCACCCGCCGCACCGCCTCGCCCACGTTCTCGGGGGTGAGGCCCCCGGCGAGGAACACCCGCGCCGCGCGAGCCGCCTCGAAGGCGAGCGACCAGTCGAAGGTCCTGCCGCTGCCGCCGAACCCGGGCCCCGGCGCGTCCAGCAGGAACGCCGGGACCTCGTAGGCGGCGAGGGCGGCGAGCGACGAGGGCCCCTCGACGCGGATCGCCTTCACCGCCGGGACCGGGAGCGACGCGCACAGCGCCGGGGGCTCGTCCCCGTGGAGCTGGGCGACCGTCACGCCCGACGCCGAGAGGGCCGCGAGGAGCTCCTCCCGCGACGCGTCCACGAAGACGCCGAACGTCTCGACCCCGGGCGGGAGGCGCCGGACGATCTCGCCCGCCGCCGCGGGCGGGATGAACCGCTTCGAGCCCGGCCAGAAGTTGAACCCCAGCGCGTCCGCGCCGAGGCGCACCGCGAGGAGCGCGTCCTCGAGGCGCGTGATGCCGCAGATCTTGACCTTCACGGAGGGCACCGGGGCAAAGTCCTGGGGTTACTGCGTCATCTCGCGGAGGAGGGCGCCGGGATCGCTCGCGCGCACGAGGGCCTCGCCCACGAGCAGGTTCGCCGCGCCCGCCCGGCGGAGCCGGCGCGCGTCCTCGGGCGTGCGGACGCCGCTCTCCGCGACCCCCCGCACGCCCGCGGGCAGCGCGGGCAGGATCCGCTCGGAGGTGGCGAGGTCGACGGCGAAGGTGCGGAGGTCGCGGTTGTTCACGCCGACGATGCGCGCGCCCGCCGCGAGCGCGCGCTCCGCCTCGCCGGGGTCGTGCACCTCGACGAGGGCCGCGAGCCCGAGGCCGCCGCAGGCGTCGAGGAGCTCGCGCAGGGCCCCGTCCTCGAGGGCCGCCACGATGAGGAGCGCCGCGTCCGCGCCGGCGGCCCGCGCCTCGAGGAGCTGGTAGCGGTCGACCACGAAGTCCTTCCGGAGGAGCGGCACGTCCACGGCCGCGCGCACCGCGGACAGATCGGCGAGCGAGCCGCCGAAGCCGGGCCCGTCGGTGAGGACGGAGATCGCCGCCGCCCCCGCCGCGGCGTAGCGCTGGGCCTGCCCGGGCGCGTCGAGCCCCGCCGCGATGGGACCCGCCGACGGGCTCGCTCGCTTCACCTCGGCGATGACCCGCGCCGGGCCGCCCCGCAGCGAGAGCGCCGCCTCGAACGGGCGCGGCGGCGCCGCGTCGCGGGCCCGCGCCGCGAGCTCGCGCTCCGGCTCGGCCGCGCGCCGGGCCTCCACCTCGTCCCGCTTGCGCGCGAGGATCCCGGCGAGGAACGTCACGCCGCGCCTCGCGTCGCCCGCACCAGCCGCGCGAGCATCTCCGAGGCGTCGCCGCGGTCGACCACCTCCGCGCCGAGCCGGACGGCCGCGCGGAGGTCCGGGGCCGCGCCGGCCGCGACGAGCGCCGCCGCCGCGTTCGCGAGCGCCGCGTCGCGCGGGCCGCCCTTCTGCCCGCCGAGGACGTCGGCGAGGATCCGGGCGTTCCGCTCCGCGTCGCCGCCCAGGAGCTCGGCCTCCTCGTGGCGCGCGAGGCCGAGGTCCTCGGGGAGCACCGAGTAGCGCTCCACGGCGCCGTCCCGCACCTCGCACACGTGCGTCATCCCGGTGACGGCGATCTCGTCGAGCCCCTCGCCGTGCACGACGAACGCGTGCGCCGCGCCGAGCGCGGCGAGGACGCCGCCGATGACCGGCACCCAGCGGGGCTCGTAGACGCCCATGACCTGGTGCCGCGCGCCGGCCGGGTTCGCGAGCGGCCCGAGCAGGTTGAAGATCGTCCGGACGCCGAGCTCGCGCCGGATGCCGGCCACGGCCTTGAAGGCGGGGTGGAGCCGCGGCGCGAAGAGGAAGCCGATCCCGACCTCCTCGATGGCGCGCTCGACCACCTCCTTCGGCGCGTCCACGTCGACGCCCAGCGCGGCGAGCACGTCGGCGGACCCCGAGCGCGAGGAGACGGCGCGGTTGCCGTGCTTCGCGACCGTGACGCCCGCGCCGGCCACCACGAACGCGGCGGTGGTGGAGATGTTGAAGGTGTGCCGCCCGTCGCCGCCCGTGCCGCAGGTGTCCACGAACACGTCGCGGTCGACGCGCACGCGATCGACCCGCGCGCGCATCACCTCGGCCGCGCCGGCGATCTCGTCCACCGTCTCGCCCTTCAGCCGCAGCGCCGCGAGGAAGGCCCCCACCTGCGCGGGCGTCGCGCCGCCGTCGGCGATCTCCACCATCACCGCGCTCATCTCCGCGCGCGCGAGGTCGTGGTGCTCGAGGAGCCGCGCCACCGCCTGCTGGATCATCGGACCCTCCCGCCGCCGAGCCGGCGGAGCCAGTTGCCGAGGAGCCGCTTCCCCTCGAGCGTCAGTATTGACTCAGGGTGGAACTGCACGCCCTCCACGTCGAGCGAGCGGTGGCGGAGCCCCATGATCTCGTCCTCGTCGGTCCAGGCGGTCACCTCGAGGGCGGCCGGCAAGGTCGCGCGCTCGACGACGAGCGAGTGGTAGCGCCCCGCCTCGAACGGCGACGGCAGGCCGGCGAACACCCCCGCGCTCGCGTGCCGCACCGGGCTCGACTTGCCGTGGACGATGCGCGCGTTGCGGACCACCCTGCCCCCGAACGCCTGCCCGATGGCCTGGTGCCCGAGGCAGACCCCCAGGATCGGCAGCTCGCCCGCGAGCGCCCGGATCGCCTCGAGCGTCACGCCGGCGTCGTCGGGCGTGCAGGGCCCCGGCGAGAGGACGAGCCCGTCGGGCCGCCGCGCCCGGATCCCCGCCACGTCGACGGCGTCGTTGCGGAAGACCTCGACCTCCGCGCCGAGCTCGCCGAGGTACTGGACGAGGTTGAAGGTGAAGCTGTCGTAGTTGTCGACCATCAGCACGCGCGCCGCCTCGGCGCGCCGCGCCGCGCCGCGGTGGGCGGCTTCCGTCACGTGAGCGCCTCGGCGCGCGTCGCCTCTGCTCGCCGCGACGGCCGGGTGCGCCTCCCGCGCCGGCTCCTCACGCCTCCCGCTCCGGCCGCTCATCGCTTGCCCTTTCGCGGCCTGCGCCGGCTCGGCCTCGGCGTGCGCGCCGCCACCGCGCGCGGGCTCGGCGGCTCCGCCACGGCGTCGAGCAGCCGCGACTCGGCCTGCGCGACGGCGGTGAAGACCGCGCGCGCCTTGTTGAGCGTCTCCTGGTACTCCGCCTCGGGCACCGAGTCGTAGACGAGCCCGCCGCCCGCCTGCACCGAGACGCGCCGCCCGCGCGCCATGAGCGTGCGGATGGCGATGCACATCTCCATGTCGCCGCCCCGGTCGAAGTACCCGACCGCGCCGGCGTACGGCCCCCGCCGCGCCGGCTCGAGCTCGTCGATGATCTCCATGGCCCGCACCTTCGGGGACCCGGACACGGTGCCGGCGGGGAACCCGGCCTGCAGCACGTCCACCGCCGAGAGGCCCTCCGCGAGCCGCCCCTTCACCTCCGAGACGAGGTGCATGACGTGGGAGTAGCGCTCCACCGTCTTGAGCGCGGTGACGCGGACGGTGCCCACCGCCGAGACGCGCCCGACGTCGTTGCGGCCGAGATCGACGAGCATCACGTGCTCGGCGTTCTCCTTGGGATCGGCCCGCAGCTCCGCCTCGAGCCGCGCGTCCTCCGCCGCGTCCGCGCCCCGCCGCCGCGTCCCGGCGATCGGGCGGAGCGTCACCTCGCCGTCCTCGAGCTTGATGAGGGTCTCCGGCGAGGAGCCCACGAGCGCGCGGTCGCCGTCCTTCAGGAAGAACAGGTACGGCGACGGGTTCACGCGCCGGAGCGCGCGGTAGATCTCGAACGGCGGGACCGACACCACCGCGTCGAAGCGCTGCGAGTACACGATCTGCTGGCAGTCGCCCGCCTTCACGTACTCCTTCGCGCGCTCGACCGCGGCGAGGTAGTCCGCCTTGGCGAGGCGGGGCACGAGCGCGGAGGGGCGCGCCGCCCGCCGCGCCCGGCGATCGACGAGCGGGGCGGCGAGGAGCCCGAGCCGCTTGCGGATGCGCCGGAGCGCGTCCGCGTACAGCGCGCGCGGGTCGTCGCCCGCGTCGCAGCGGACCTCGCAGAGGACGTGCATCGAGTGGCGGCGGTTGTCGAACGCCACCACCTCGTCGAAGTCCATGAGCAGGAGGTCGGGGAACCCGAGCTCGTCCGGGTTCGCGATCGGCACCCGCGGCTCGAACAGCTTCACGGCGTCGTACGAGACGTGGCCGACGAGCCCGCCCGAGAAGGGCGGCGTGCCGGGGACCCGCACGGCGGAGTGGGTCGCGAGGGCGGCGCGCACCGCGTCGATGGGATCGCCGCGATCGCCGAGCTTGTAGCGCAGCGCGCTCTTCGGTCCCGCGCCGAGGAAGCTGAACCGCGCGCTCCGCTCGCCGCCCTCGACCGACTCGAGCAGGAACGCCTGGCGCTCGCCGCGCGAGAGCTTCAGGAACGCGGAGACCGGCGTCTCGGTGTCGGCGTCGACCTCGACGCGCACCGGCACCGCACGGCCCGGCCTGCACAGGGTGAGGAAGGTCTCGAGATCGGGGGTGGGCCGGAGATCACCGGCGCCAAAGAAACACCGTCATGCCGACACCCGACGTGCCGGTCCCGCCACCTCGACCACGTCGCTCTCCACGATCTTGTTCTTCCTGTCGACGAGGACGACCGTCGGCTTGAAGCCGCGCGCCTCCGCCTCTTCGAGCTCGGCGAACGTCGCGAGGATCACGAGATCGCCCGGCTTGTTGAGGTGCGCTGCGGCGCCGTTGATGCAGATGATGCCGGAGCCCCGCTCGCCCTTGATCGCGTAGGTCTGCAGCCGCGTGCCGCGCGTGATGTTCCACACGTGCACGGCCTCGTACTCGAGGATCCCAGCGGCCTCGAGGAGGTCCTCGTCGATCGAGACGGAGCCCTCGTAGTCGAGGTCGGCGTGGGTGACCGTGGCGCGGTGAATCTTGGACTTGAAGAAGGTCCGGCGCATGGCGAGTGGGGATCCTTATCCGAACCGGACCGCCCCGCGCAAGGGTCCCGGCGCGGAGGGCGGGCGCCGGGCCGGCTCTCCGCCGATCGGGTGCGTCGGGTCGGCGGCCGCTCGCTCGCCCGCGCGCGCCCGCGCCTCAGTGCGCCTGGCGGTACGAGACCGGCTCGGTCTGCGCGATCTCGGCGCTCCGCTCGCAGAACAGCTTCGGCTGCGCCACGAAGGCGTTCACCGCGCCGGAGAGGACGAGGTGGATGAACAGCTGATCCGCGCTGTAGGCGACCGGCGTCTGCGCCGCGAGCAGCTTCCTGGCGGCGCCCAGCGTGAACGCGTAGGCGAAGGCGCCGTGGTGGAGCCCCGCGCGGCGCAGGTGGAGCGAGTATGACGATGGGTGCATGCGCAGCACCTGCTCCGGCGTCCACTTGAGGAGCTGGAGCGCGGAGAGCCCCACGTAGGCCGCGCGCTTCAGCCGCATGCGGCGCGTCACCACCTCGAAGTTCGACCAGCCGGCGTAGAGCAGCTCCCAGTCGTCGGGCAGCTCCGCCAGCGCCGCGGCGGCGCAGCCCAGGTCGCCGCTCGGTCCGGCGTCGTCCTCCAGCACGAGCACGCGCGACCACCCGTTGCGCACGGTCTGCTCGTAGAGCTGGCGATGAGAGAGCGCACAGCCGATCTCCCCGGGGGTCAGCGGCCGCCCGAGACGGCTCACGCGTCGGGCCCGGGCGGGATCGTAGGTGCCGGCGCGCTCGAGGGCGCGAACGTCGAGCGTCGCCGCGTCCACACCCATGTGGAACCGGTAGTCGAGCGTCGCGAGGTGCTGCTCGGCGTGACGCTGGCGCTCTCGCGCCCGGTGGAGCGTCAAGACGAAGATCCGATCGAACGAGCGGTTCAGGACCTCGAACGAGCTTTCCACGGCCACGAATTGTCGCACGCGCGAGCGCGAGGCGCCAATCGGGGTGGGTCCGCGGCGAGGTGGGTGCGGCACTCCGGAGAGCGCACCCGGGCTCGCCGCCTCGCGGTCAGGCGCGGCCGCGCATGCGCCGCCAGGCGGTCGAGAGATCCACGCCGGCGACGGCCGACGCGAGGGCCGTCATCGCCTTCGCGCGCAGCGCCATCCCGGGCCCGTCGCGTACGACGGCGAGGCTGAGCCTTCGCGCGCGGGAGAACCGCCCGCCGCGCAGCGCCGCGCGCGCAGCGGCCATCCGCCAGCGACCCTGGTTCGCCCGGGCGAGCGCACCGCTCCAGCCGACGCCGGCGCGCTCCTCGGGCTCGAGCGCGGCCACCACGTCGCGCACGACGCGCCGGTGCTCGCGGAGGAGCGTGTCGCCGCGCATGCTCGTGGCCTGCGCCCCGTGGCGGCGCCAGCAGCCGAGCACGTGATGGTGGTGCAGGGCGACGCCCTGGCTGCGCGCGAGGAGCAGCATGCAGGTGGGGAGGTCGACGTAGTTCGCCGACCCGTCCTGCCGGAACCCGCCGATGCGATCGAGCGCCGCGCGCCGCATCATCACCGTGACCGACGGGTACAGCACGTAGGCCCTGACGAGCTCCCGGAAGAGCGTCGCCGTGGGGACGCGGTCCGTCCCGCCGTCGAGCGCGACGCCGCGGCAGACCCGCAGCGTGCGGCCCTCCTCGTCCACCTCGAGCCCCGCCCCCCAGGAGAGCTGCACGGCGGGATCGTCGAAGCCGCGCACCTGCACCTCGAGCTTGTCGGGCGGCCAGAAGTCGTCGCCCTCGAGGATCGCCACGAGCTCGCCGTGGCTCTCGGCGAGCGCCGCGTTGTAGCTCTCCGCGAGGGCGCGGAGCCCGCGGTGCGGCAGCCGGAGGCACCGCACGCGCGGATCCCGGTAGGACTCGACGACGTCCGCCGTGCCGTCCGTCGAGCCGTCGTCCACGACGACGAGCTCGAAGTCGCGGAACGTCTGCGCGAGCGCGCTGTCCACGCACTGCCGGACGAAGCGCGCCGCGTTGTACGTCGGCGCGACGATCGTGACGCGCGGCACGGGCCGTTCGGGAACGGTCAGCGCTTCGCCAGCTGCCGGTCGATGACGGCCTTGAGCTGCTCGAACGGCACGGCGCCGACGACCCGCTCGCCGTTCACGAACATCGTCGGGGTGCCCTGGGCGCCCACCGACGCCGCGAGCTGCTGGTCCTGCTGGATGCGCGCGCGCGCCTTCCCGCTCTGGACCGAGGCCTGGAACTTCTTCGAGTCGAGGCCGATCTCGCGCGCGATCCGCGTGAAGGCGTCGGGCGAGAGCTCGCGCTGCGAGGCGAAGAGCTTGTCGTGCATCTGCCAGAACTTGCCCTGCTCGCGGGCCGCCTCGGCGGCCTCCGCCGCGGGGAGGGCCTGCTGGTGGAAGGGCAGCGGCTGGTGCTTCCAGACCACCTTCACCTTGTCGCCGTAGGTGCGCTGCACCTCGTCGAGCGTCGGGCCGACGCGGGCGCAGAACGGGCACTGGAAGTCGGAGAAGAGCACGATCGTGACGGGCGCCTTCGGGTTCCCGCGCACCGGGTCGTCCGGGCGAACGTCGACCTTCTGCACGGGGCCGGGCGCGGGCGCCTGCGCCGCGGCGGGCACCGGCGCGGCGGGCGCGGAGGCGACGTTCGCGTCGCAGGCGCGATCGTAGAAGCGCGCGTCCGGCTTCGCGCCCTTGAGCAGCGCGTCCGCCTTCTTGAGCTCCTCGTCGGCGACCGCGCGCATGCGCTCGAGCGGCTGCGCCCCGACGACCTGGCGGCAGTTGAAGAACAGGGTGGGCGTGCCGTTCGCGCCGACGGAGCTGCCGAGGCGCATGTCCTCCTGGATCCGCGACTCGTACTTCTTCGACTGGACCGCCTGCTCGAACTTGCGCGTGTCGAGCCCGATCGCCTTCGCGTGGCCCGCGACGGTGGCGGCGTCGAGCGCGCGCTGGTTCTCGAAGAGCTTGTCGTGGAGCTGCCAGAACTTGCCCTGCTCGCGCGCCGCCTCCGCCGCGAGGGCGGCCGGCATCGCGTCGGAGTGCATGGGGAGCGGCTGGTGCTTCCAGACGATCCGCAGCTGGCCCGGGTACGCCTCCTCGAGCTGCTTCAGGGTGGGCTCCACGCGGCCGCAGAACGGGCACTGGAAGTCGGAGAAGAGGACCACCGTGAGCTTCGCGTCGGCGGGGCCGCGCGCCGGGTCGTCGGGCCGCAGCGGCACCTTGCGGTAGAGCGCCGCGGGCGCCGGCGCGGCGGGGGACGGCGCGACGGGCGCGGCGCCCGCGGGCTGGCCGGGGTCGGCCGGGAGGAACACCGGCCGCGGCGACGCGCCCTCCATGATCTTGGCGTAGACCTGCGACGCGGGCGTGCCGCGCTGCACGAGCGCCTCGGCCTTCTTGAGCTCCTCGTCCACGAGGGCGCGGAAGGCCTCGAGCGGCTGGGCGCCGGCGATCTTGCGGCCGTTGACGAAGAACGAGGGCGTCGCGGGCGCGCCGACCGACTGCACGAGCTGCTGATCGCGCTGGATCCGCTCCTTGTGCTTGCCGGAGGCGATCGCCTCCTTCACCTTCGCGACGTCGAGGCCGACCTCCTGCGCGGCGCGCTCGATGCTGGCGTCGTCGAGGGCCGGGGCGAGCTCGAAGAGCTTGTCGTGCATCGCCCAGAACTTCGCGTCACCGCCCTGCGCGCGGGCCTCCTCCGTGGCGATCGCGGCGGGGAGCGCGCGCGCGTGGAAGGGCAGGGGGTTGTGGCGGAAGGAGAAGCGCAGCTTGCCGGGGTAGGCCTCCTCGAGCTGCTTCAGCGTCGGGCCGACCCGCTTGCAGAACGGGCACTCGAAGTCGGACGACTCGACGATCGTGACGAGCGCGTCCGCGGAGCCGCGGAGCGGCGTGTCGTCCACCGGCACCCGGTAGGCCGCGCGCGCGTCCTCGACGGGCCGGGCCGGCCGTTGCATCGGCGCGCCGGCGGGCGGGCGCGCGCCGCGCCCGTCGAGGGCGCCGCGAGAGAAGAAGCCCACCGAGAATCCGATGACGAGGGCGATGATCCAGCTGACGTGCCTCATGTCGAACCGTCTCCTACGCGTGCGTGGTCGAGCCGCGCATTCAATCACGAAATCCCGAGTACCGACAAACGGATGAACGCGTTCCCGGACCGCGCTCCTCCCCCGAACCGCCCGCGCCGCGGGCCATTCCCGCGGCCGCGAGGGCGCCCGCCCGTCCTCAGAAGACGAGCGTCGCGATGCCGAGCAGCTTCATCTCCGAGTCCGTCGCGCTCGTCTCGGGCGCGAGGCCGCGGCGGCGGAACTGGTCCCAGCGGACCGCGACGTTGAACACCGCCGATCCCTCGAGCACCTGATAGCCGAGGCTCGCCTCGCCGGCGAGGAGGAGATCGGCCTTGTTCCACATCTTCATGACGTCGCCCTGCAGCGAGAGCAGCACGGACGGCGGCAGGAGCACCGTCCAGCGCAGCCGCCCCGCGCTCGCCGCGACCGGGACGTCGGACTCGGTCGCCCAGGCCGCCGAGTGCGCGATGTGGGCGTCGCCGTAGTAGCGGACGAACGAGGCCTCCACCGGCGACGCGTAGTAGTAGAGGCGCATCGTGTCGCCGAGGAGCGGCAGCGAGCCCTCGAAGCACGGCAGCGTCGCGACCTGCGCGAGCACCTGCACGCCGAGCGCGGGGTAGCGCGCCACCTCGACGCGGCCGAGCACGAAGCGGAACTCGCGGCGCCCGATCATGAAGGCGCCCTCGACCTCGCCATCGGAGGGCAGGTAGACCTCGGTCTCGCCGCCCGTGAACATCCGCAGCCGCAGCCGCGCCGACTTCCCGAACCCCTCGGACCAGAGCCCGTCCGCCTGGGCGCCGAAGTAGAGGAGGACGCCCGGGTTCTCGCGGTCCTTGTCGAGCTGCATCCCGCCGAACCGGCCGGCGACGCCGCTCGCCATCGCGTAGCGCCAGTGGCCGATGGTCTCCTCGGGGTGGAGCGGCGCGGCCTGGGCGCCCGCCGGGGCGATGGGCGACTCGCCGATGGCGCCGCCCTGGATCGTGCCCGAGGGCGCGCGGGCGCCGGGCCGCCGCGCGGGGGCGGGGACCGGGCGGCCGGCGGGCGGGAGCTGCGGGTCGAGCTGCGAGAGCGGCCGCATGCCGGAGGGCGGAGGCGGGAGCGGCACGTCGCCGTCGTAGGAGGGCGGCGGCGGCGGCGGCGGGAGCACCTCGTCCTCGGCGAGGGCGAGGGCCGGCAGCCCGAGCGCGACGGCGATCGCGACGGCGAGGCTTCTCATGCGGACGTCTCCCACGGTTGGCTAGAAGCGGAACGTCGCGCCGCCGCGGATGAGCAGCGGCACGCCCGCCTCCGACGAGAGCGGCGCGCCGGTGTCGACCTCGGCGAACAGCCCGAGGACCCCCGTGAAGCGGAGCTCGGTGGCGACGCCGAGGAGGAGCCAGC
The DNA here is from genome assembly GCF_022690805.1 of Anaeromyxobacter sp. SG66. NCBI lineage: Bacteria > Pseudomonadati > Myxococcota > Myxococcia > Myxococcales > Anaeromyxobacteraceae > Anaeromyxobacter > Anaeromyxobacter sp. SG66. Next base: position 4,960 of record NZ_JALCZC010000091.1, on the reverse strand, counting down.
GCCACTCCATCGAGCGATCGCGCGCGTTCGACATGTCGAGGGCGAGCCGGACCTGGATCGGGACCTGGGGCGAGATCCAGCGCACGCCGGGCCGGAGGGCGAAGTTCGTGTCGGGGTCGAGCCCGAGCACGAGGCCGACCTCGGGGCGGAGGTTCAGCGCCTCGAGGTCGTACCCGAGCGTCGCCTCGATCTCGGAGATCCCCGCGCCGCCCTTGTCCTCCCCCTCGGAGAGCCCGAGCTCGCCGCCGCCGCCGTAGGAGAACGTCGCGGCGAAGCCGGTGGGCGTGTAGGGCTCCTGGGCGGAGGCAGCGAACGGCGCGGCCGCGGCGAGCGCGGCGAGGACGGCGACACGAGCGGGGCGGAGCATCGCGCGGAGCCTACCGCTCGCCTGCACCCCGGGCAAGGACGCGCCGGCGCGCCGCGCGCGCCCACACCGGCGGGCCGGGGGTGGTTGCCCGCCGTCCGTCGTACGGCTAAAGGGAGTGCCCGTGACGCTCCCCGACATGCCCGCACCTGTGCGGACGCTCGACACCTCCGGACGGCTCTGCCCGTTCCCGATCGTCGAGACCGCCAAGGCGGTGCGCGTGCTCGACGAGGGCGCGGTGCTGCTCGTCATCTCGACGGACGCGGGGATCGCCACGGACATGCCGATGTGGTGCAAGGCGACGCGCAACGAGCACCTCGGCACCTTCCGGGACGGCGCGTCCTGGAAGAGCTTCGTGCGCAAGCGCGCGCGCTGAAGGAGCGGAATGCGCAAGCAGGGCAAGGCCATCGCGATGATCTCCGGCGGGCTCGACTCGACGCTCGCGCTCGCGCTCGTGCGGCGGCAGGGGATCGAGGTGAAGGCGGTGAACTTCTACACCGGCTTCTGCATCACCGAGACGCAGCGCCGCAAGGGCGGGCGCGCCGACGGGAGCGTCCCCCGCAACGAGGCGCTCCGCGCCGCCGCCGACCTCGAGGTGGACATCGAGTACGTCGACATCTCCGGCGCCGAGTACCTCGACATGCTCGTGCACCCGAAGTACGGGTACGGCGCCAACGCGAACCCCTGCGTCGACTGCCGCGTCTTCATGATGCGCAAGGCGAAGGAGATCATGGAGGCGGAGGGGGCGGACTTCGTCTTCACGGGCGAGGTCCTCGGCCAGCGGCCGAAGAGCCAGCGGCGCGACACGCTCCGCATCATCGAGCGCGACAGCGGCCTCGACGGGCGGCTCCTGCGCCCGCTCTCCGCGAAGCTCCTCCCGCCCACGCTCCCCGAGCTCGAGGGGATCGTGGACCGCGAGCTCCTCGAGGCGGTGAGCGGGCGCTCCCGGCACCGGCAGATGGAGCTCGCGAAGGAGCTCGGCGTCGTCGACTGGCCGCAGCCGGCCGGGGGGTGCTGCTACCTCACCGACGAGAGCTTCGCGAAGAAGTTCTTCGACGTGCTCGACTCCCGCGAGGCCGCGGGCGAGGAGCGGCGCATCGTGCCGGAGGACGTGGTGCTCCTCTCCACCGGCCGCCACTTCCGGCTCTCCCCGCGCGCGAAGCTCGTGGTGGGGCGGTCCGAGGTGGAGAACGCGCTGCTCGAGCACCACGTCCCGGGCCGCGCCCGGCTCGAGGCGAAGGACGTGCTCGGCCCGATCGCGCTCGTGGAGGGCGAGCCGACCTGGGAGGAGCGGATGCTCGCCGCGCGGATCGTCGCCCGGTACGGCAAGGGCAAGGACGCGTCGCGGGTGGCGGTGGAGTGGCGCGAAGGCGAGCTCGTCGAGACCTACGAGGTCGAGCCGGAGCGCGACGAGGCGCGCGTCGAGGCGCTGCGGATCTGATGAGGTGAGCGCCTCGTCCCCGCTCATGGCGGCGAGGGCGGGCGAAGCTCCCGGACCCCGTCCCGCGCGCCGGCGGGCGAGCCGCGACCTCCTGTCACGCGTCGCTCGGCCCGCGGCCGCCGGCTCGGCCGCCCCCTCTCCCTTCTGCACGCGCGCGCTCGATCCGCGCGGCGCCCGTTGGGGTGGCGGAGCGCGCGCTCCGTTCCCGGCCCGGGGCCGCTTTGCTACGTTGGCGCTGTCTGGCCGTGCGCTTCCCGGCCGCGAGCTCGGTCGATCTCCAGGTTCACTCGAGGTGATGGATGGCCCAGAAGCGCATCTACGCCTTCGGCGGCGGCAAGGCCGACGGCAACAAGGACATGAAGGACCTCCTCGGCGGCAAGGGCGCCGGCCTCGCGGAGATGTCGAACATTGGGATCCCGGTGCCCCCCGGCTTCACCATCACCACCGAGGTCTGCACCGAGTACTACCGCGCCGGCAAGCGCATCCCGAGAGGGCTCGAGGCGGAGGTCCGCGCGGCGATGAAGCGGACCGAGGCGCTCGTGGGCCGCAAGCTCGGGGACGCGAAGAACCCGCTCCTCGTCTCGGTCCGCTCCGGCGCCCGCGCCTCGATGCCGGGCATGATGGACACGGTCCTGAACCTCGGGCTCAACGACGCCACGGTGGAGGGGCTCGCGCGCCGCTCCGGGAGCCCGCGCTTCGCCTGGGACAGCTACCGGCGCTTCGTCGCGATGTTCGGCGACGTGGTGCTCGGCATGAAGCCCGAGCGCAAGGAGGACCGCGACCCCTTCGAGGAGATCCTCGAGCGGAAGAAGCGCGCGCGCGGCGTGCGCTTCGACTCGGAGCTCCCCGAGGACGCGCTCCGCGAGCTCGTCGGCGAGCTCAAGGCGGCCATCGAGGAGCACAAGGGGATCGCCTTCCCGGACGACCCCTACGACCAGCTCATGCAGGCGGTGGCGGCGGTGTTCCGCTCCTGGGACAACGACCGCGCCATCGCCTACCGGAAGCTCTACGGCTACCCCTCGGACTGGGGCACCGCCGTCAGCGTGCAGGCGATGGTGTTCGGCAACATGGGCGACGACTCCGGCACGGGCGTCGCCTTCACCCGCAACCCCGCCACGGGCGACGACCAGTTCTACGGCGAGTTCCTCGTGAACGCGCAGGGCGAGGACGTGGTCGCCGGGATCCGCACGCCGCAGAAGATCTCCGAGCTCGAGGCGCGCTGGCCCGAGATGGCGCAGCAGCTCGCCGACGTCCGGGCGAAGCTCGAGCGGCACTACCGGGAGATGCAGGACATCGAGTTCACCATCGAGCAGGGCAAGCTCTACGTCCTGCAGACGCGCACCGGCAAGCGCACCGGGCTCGCCGCGGTCCGCATCGCCGTGGACATGGCGCGCGAGCGGCTCATCTCGAAGGAGGAGGCGCTCCTCCGCGTCGAGCCCGAGGGGCTGAACCACCTGCTCCGGCCCATCTTCGACGCCGAGCGGAAGCAGGCGGCGCTGAAGGGGGGGAAGGTCCTCGCGAAGGGGTTGCCGGCGGGCCCGGGCGCGGCGAGCGGGCGGGTGGTGTTCTTCGCCGAGGACGCGGAGGCGTGGCGCGCGCGCGGCGAGAGCGTCGTCCTCGCGCGCCACGAGACCTCGCCCGAGGACATCCGCGGCATGGCCGCCGCGGAGGGCTTCCTCACCGCCTTCGGCGGCATGACCTCCCACGCGGCGCTCGTCGCGCGGCAGATGGGCAAGGTCGCGATCGTCGGCTGCGAGGCGCTCTCCTTCGACTACCACGCCCGCAAGATGCGGATCGCCACCGCCGCCGGAGAGAAGACCCTCTCCGAGGGCGACTGGATGTCCATCGACGGCTCCACCGGCGAGGTGATCGAGGGCCGGCTCGAGACGCGGCCGTCGCAGGTGCTCCAGGTGCTCGTGGAGAGGACGCTCGCGCCGGAGGAGGCGCCGGTCTACCAGGAGTTCGCCGAGGTCATGGCGTGGGCGGACGCGGCGCGGCGGCTCGACGTGCGCGCCAACGCGGACCAGCCGGACCAGGCGCGCGTCTCGGTGGCCCTCGGCGCGCAGGGCATCGGCCTCTGCCGCACGGAGCACATGTTCTTCGGCGAGGGCAAGATCGGCCCGATGCGCGAGATGATCGTCGCGGAGACGCTCGAGGAGCGGCGCGCGGCCCTGGCGAAGCTCCTGCCGGTCCAGCGCGAGGACTTCCGCGGCATCTTCGAGGCGATGGGCCCGCGCCCGGTCACGATCCGCACCATCGACCCGCCGCTCCACGAGTTCCTCCCGCAGGACGCGGCCGGCATCGAGGAGCTCGCGCGCGTCACCGGCAAGCCCATCGAGCGGGTCCGCGCGCGCATCGACGAGCTGCACGAGGCGAACCCGATGCTCGGCCACCGCGGCTGCCGCCTCGGCATCTCCTTCCCGGAGATCACCGAGATGCAGTCCCGCGCGATCTTCGAGGCGGCCTGCGACGTCGCCGAGCAGGGGGTGAAGGTCGAGCCGGAGGTGATGATCCCGCTCGTCGGCGCGAAGGGGGAGCTCGACGACCAGGCGGCGATCGTGCGCCGCGTCGCGGACGAGGTGTTCGCCGCGCGCGGCCGGCGGGTGAGGTACCACGTCGGCACCATGATCGAGGTCCCGCGCGGCGCGCTCACCGCGGGCGAGATCGCGAAGACCGCCGAGTTCTTCTCCTTCGGCACGAACGACCTCACCCAGACCACCTTCGCCCTGTCCCGCGACGACACGGGCCCGGTCATCGCCGCCTACCGCGAGAAGGAGATCTGGCCGGGCGACCCGTTCGTCTCCATCGACCGCGAGGGCGTGGGCGCCCTCATGAGGATCGGCGTCCAGGCCGGGCGCGCCACGAAGCCCGAGCTGAAGATCGGCATCTGCGGCGAGCACGGCGGCGACCCGGCCTCGGTCGGGTTCTGCCACGAGCTCGGGCTCGACTACGTCTCCTGCTCGCCGTACCGGCTCCCCATCGCCCGGCTCGCCGCGGCGCAGGCGGCGCTGCGGGAGCGGGCCGCCGCGCCGAAGGCGAGCGCGAAGCGCGCGGGGAAGCGCGCCGCGGCGACCCCGTCGAAGGCGACGCGCGCGGCGCTCGCGCGCGGGAAGGGCCGGCGCGCGAAGCCGCTGCACGACGGGAAGCCCGCGGCC